>JAJYPP010000098.1 GCA_021795235.1 bacterium | reverse complement strand
CCACCCGGCGCCGCAGGTGCGGGTCTGACACCTCCAATGGGAGGCGGATGACCGCGACCGGATCACCCTGGTTCCGGTGCCAGGGAGGCCGTTGGTTGGGGCCGCGATACCGTGGCGGAGCCTGGGCAGACATTGCCCTCCAGCACACTCCGCCATGGGAACATCTGTCCTATGTCGCTTAGCGTGGATATACCGATCTCAGGCGAGGGCGCTGGGGCAGCGCTTCAGTGCAGGCTTCCGTTGCCTGCCATCTCGGTGCGCTGCCAGGGCCAGCATCTGCAGCGCCGGCCCGCTGGGTCCCACCGGGCCCGACTGGACATCGGCCTCCGGCTGCGCGTGGACCATGCCCAGAGAGAAGAAGCGCCAATCGACTTGAACCGCGCCGAGCTCTTCCAAGCGCGCGGCCCAACGCGAGGTCAACCAAGCCCAGGGACAGACCGGGTCGAAGTGAAAGTTGATCTGCTCCATGCGGTCCCCGCTAGACGAATGTTGCGACCGGGAGGTCCCCGGCCGGGTGACCTGGAAAAGGTGAGCCACGTGCCAATTCTAGAATGAGATCGAATTCGCCCCCATTTTCGCACCTCGCCGCAGGGCTCTACGGTGCCCAATCCAAGATTTTCACCGTTGCTGGGGTCAAGAAGCCCCATTGCCGAGATCAGGATGCTGACGGACCGACCGGCATGGGTGAGCAAGAAGTTGGGGGGGCACTCCCGAATTGCGAAACTGCGGTGTTGTCGGCCTCGCGAACTCGGGCCGACCGTCCTCACCGGCACTGCTCCGCCGACTTTGACTCAGGCCGGCAGGAGACTTCGTAGCGCTCCTGGAAGGAGTACCATCGGTCGCTTGGTGGGGTTCCGTGAGTGATCGAGGTGTAGGTGTCGGCTCCTCTCGATGGCGTTCGCGTGGTGAACCTTGCCGTGAACCTCCCCGGACCGGTCGCCGCCGCGAGACTTGCCGGGCTGGGAGCGGCGGTGGTCAAGGTCGAGCCGCCATCTGGGGACCCGCTCGGAGCGATTGCTCCCGGTTGGTATGGTGAGTTGGTACGCGGCCAGGACGTCCAGGTCATCGACCTCAAGGATGAGGTGGGCAGACGCGGGCTGGATGGCCTGCTGGCGGAGGCGGACTTGCTTCTGACGTCATCCCGTCCGCTGGCGCTCGACCGGATCGGGCTGGCCTGGCCGCACTTGACAAGGGTCTTCCCACGACTGTGCCAGGTCGCGATCGTTGGGCACGCGGCACCCGATCAGGAGCGTCCCGGCCACGATCTGACCTATCAGGCGTCGGCGGGACTCCTGACGACGCCTGAGGTGCCCCGCGTCCTGCTCGCCGACCTTGCCGGCGCCGAGCGGGCGGTCACCGCTGGGTTGGCCGCGCTGGTCCACCGGGCGGCCACCGGGTCCTCGTCGTACTGCGAGGTAGCGCTGGCCGATGTCTGCGATGATTTCGCAGAACCGGTCCGGCGCGGCCTGAGCACCGCAGACGGGTTACTCGGAGGGGGATCGCCTGGCTACGGGATCTATGCGGCCAGCGCCGGTCACGTCGCCGTGGCGGCGCTCGAGCCGCACTTCTGGCGGCGGCTGCTCACGCTCCTGGATGTCGACGGCAGCCGAGAGTCGCTGGAATCAGCTTTCACCAGCCGTACCGCGCTCGAGTGGGAGGAGTGGGCCCGAGCCCACGATGTGCCGCTCGTGGCAGTCCGGGCCGCTCCTCCACCCGCCTGCTGAGAAGGACGCTATGTTCCCACCATCGGAAGCACATTGAGCATCTGGGCCGGGTGCTGTCCCTCCCGGACCGCCCTGGTCTTCGGTGACCCCCGCTACACGTACCGCGAGCTGAACTCCGCGGTGAACCGGGCCGCCTGCGCCCTGGTGGTCCGGGGGCTCGGCAAGGGCGACCGGGTGCTGTTGACGTCCGGCAACAGTGGCGGCTACGCGATCGGCTTGTATGCCGCGATGAAACTCGGCGCGATCGTCGTCCCGGTCAACCCCCGCTCGGCAGCCCCTGCGCTGCAGGACCTGGTCGAGGACTCCGCCGCTTCGGTCCTGGTGTCAGGCCAGCGTCGGAAGCCCTACTTGTGCTGACGAACCCAGACAATTACGGATAAGACCCAAAGGAGCAACTGCCATGACGACCAGGGAACCAGTCATCATCGACGCCGTCCGCACGCCGGTCGGCAAGCGCGGCGGACAGCTCAAGGACTGGCATCCGACTGACCTTCTGGCGCAGGCTCTGGCCACCCTGGTCGAACGCACGGGCCTCGACCCGGAGCGTCTCGACGACGTCATCGCTGGCTGCGCTCTGCAGCGGGGCGAGCAGGCTGGCAACATTGCCCGCAACGCTCTGCTCGGGGCAGGGCTTCCGGAGTCCCTGCCGGCGACGACGATCGATCGCCAGTGCGGATCAGGGCAGCAGGCCGTCCACTTCGCCGCCCAGGGTGTCGCCAGTGGGTCCTACGACTTCGCCATCGGATGTGGCGTCGAGTCGATGTCCCGGGTGGATCTCGGACCGCTGTTTGTCGCGGGTGCACCGCTGGGGGAGTGGTACGGCGAGCGCTCGCTGGCTCGGTACGGCGGTGGGCTGTTGGCCCAGGGCCCGTCGGCCGAGCTGGTGGTCAGGAAGTGGGGGCTGACCCGCGAGGAGCTGGATGCCTTCAGCGTGGAGAGCCACCTGCGTGCTGCGGCAGCGACAAGGAGCGGTTTCTTCAGCGCCCAACTCGTGCCGGTCGACGTGACGGGGCCCGGCGGCGACAAGGTGCGGATGACGCGGGACGAGGGCATCCGCTCCTCGCCCGACCCGGAGCGGATGGCCCAGCTTCCACCAGTGGTGGCGGCTGAGGGCACGATCACCGCGGGCAACGCCTCTCAGATAAGTGACGGCGCAGCGGCCCTGTTGGTCGGTGCGCGGGCGGAAGCGGAGAGGGCTGGGCTCAGGCCGCGGGCCCGCATCGTGGCCATGGCGGTCGCCGCCGCCGACCCGGTCCTGCAGTTCACCGCGATCCTCCCGGCGACCCGCAAGGTGCTCGCTATGGCCGGACTCGAGATCGCAGCCATCGACCGGGTCGAGGTGAACGAGGCCTTCGCCTGCGTTCCTCTGATCTGGCAGCGGGAGTTCGGGGTTGGCAGTGACCGGCTCAACGTCAACGGCGGGTCGATTGCGATCGGACATCCGCTGGGTTCCACCGGCGCGCGCCTGCTCACCGACCTGCTGTGCGAGCTCGAGCGGTCCGGCAGCCGCTACGGCCTGCTGACGATCTGTGAAGGCGGTGGGATGGCCAACGCAACTATCGTCGAACGACTTTCCTGAGGAGGGGAGGGATGGATGTCAAGGATCGGAGCTTTCTCGTTACCGGCGGCGCATCGGGTCTGGGTGGCGCGACGGTCCGAGCGCTACTCGCCCTGGGGGCGCGGGTGGTGGTGGCGGACATTGCTGGTGAGGCACCCGACGGAGCCGTGTTCGTGAAGACCGACGTAACCGATGCAGGTCAGGTGGCCGCAGCCGTGGCTGTGGGCGCCGGCCAGACCGCTGGGCTGGCCGGGGTGGTCAACTGCGCCGGGACCGCGATTGCCGAGAAGATCCTGGGGAAGCAGGGGCCTCATGACCTGGAGCATTTCGCGCGGGTCGTCACCGTCAATCTGGTCGGGACCTTCAACGTCATGCGGCTCGCAGCGGAAGCCATGTCGAGCAACGAGCCGGGACCCGATGGGGAGCGTGGCGTGGTGATCAACACCGCCTCGGCGGCGGCCTACGAGGGGCAGATTGGCCAGGCTGCCTACTCCGCGTCCAAGGGCGGCGTGGTGTCGATGACCCTCCCGGCGGCGCGGGAGCTGGCGCGCTACGGGATCCGGGTCGTCACCATCGCCCCGGGACTGTTCGAGACCCCGATGCTCGGGCTGCTTCCAGAGGAGGCACGTCAGTCCCTTGGCAGCCAGGTGCCATTCCCGTCCCGGCTCGGACGGCCCGCAGAGTACGCCGCCTTGGCGATGCAAATCCTCGAGAACACCATGCTCAACGGCGAGGTCATCCGTCTCGACGGCTGCCTGCGCATGGCGGCGAGGTGACTGCCGTGAAGAGCCAGCCGAACGCGACCCGTTCAGTGGTCCAGGGATGCCCTTCGACGATGGGCGACAACTATCAGCTCAACACCACAACCATAATCCGGCATGCGGCCCGCACCCACCCGGAACAGGAGATCGTCTACCGCGCTCCTGGCGGGGGCTGGGGCCGATACACCTACCGCGAGTGCTACGGGCGGGCCAGCCGGGCCGCCAACGCCCTGCTCGGTCTCGGCGTCCAGCCCGGGGATCGCGTGGGCATCCTCGACTGGAACAGCCGTCGTCACTTCGAACTCTACTGGGCCATCCCCGGGGTCGCCGCGGTCATGCTCCAGATGAACCTGCGGCTTGGTCCAGAGGACCTGGGCTACGTCGTCCAGCACAGCCAGGCCTCCTTCATCGCCGTCGACGAGTCGCTGCTGGCCGTGGCCGAGGGTATCGGGCCGCAGGCCCCTGGGGTAAAGGGTTGGCTGGTGATGACCGACAAGCCCCTCTCGGAGATCAGCACGACGTTGTCGCCCATCTACCACTACGAGGACCTTCTGGCCGCACAACCGGACTCGATCGACTGGCCGGTCGTCGACGAACGGTCCGCCTACAGCGCCTGCTACACGACCGGGACCACCGGGCGCCCGAAGGGTGTTTATTACTCTCACCGCGCCATCTATCTGCATTCGTTGGCGCTGGTGGCGAGCATCGGGATGACCCTCGACGACTGCACCATGCTGATCACACCGATGTTCCACGGTCAGGGCTGGGGGCTGCCCCAGGCGGCCACCCTCATGGCCAACAAGATCGTGCTGCCGGGCCGGTACGTTGCCGAGGACACAGCCCCTCTCACAGAGGCGATGATCGCCGAAGGGGTCACCGTCGCCAACGGCGCCCCCGCGATCTTCCAGCCGATGCTCTACCACATTCAGCAGCGAGCGGAAAAGCCGGACTTCAGCCGGGTGAGACTGTTGTCCGGCGCGACCGAGCCGCCGCTGTCGATGATGCGCGGCTTCCATGACCTCACCGGGGCCGAGGTGCTCCACGCCTATGGCGCCACCGAGACCACCCCTTTGGTGACGGTGAACCGGCTCAAGCCCGGCCTCAAGACGCGGCTGGACGAGCAGGCGCGCTGGGAGCTCAAGCGGAAGCAGGGCCTGCCCATCACAGGGATCGATATCATGCTCCTCGGGCCGGATGGGGAGCGTTTGGCCCACGACGGGAGAGCCGTCGGCGAGATCTGCGTCCGGGGCCCCTGGATTGCGACCAGCTACCACGACGTGCCCGATGCGGACGAGCGATTCGTCGACGGCTACTGGCGGTCCGGGGACGTGGGCGCGATCGACGCAAACGGCTACCTCAAGGTCACAGACCGGATCAAGGACGTGATCAAGAGTGGCGGGGAGTGGATCTCGTCGATCGACATGGAGAATGCCATCGTGGCCTACTCCGGTGTCCTCGAAGCAGCGGTGGTCGGGGTCCCGCATCCCCAGTGGCAGGAGCGTCCCCTGGCGTTGGTCGTACTCGCACCGGGCCACGAGGTGACCGCCGACGACATACGCCACCACCTGTCTGCCAGCTTCGCCCGCTGGCAGCTGCCGGAGATGGTGATCTTCACAGACTCGATCCCCAAGACCAGCGTCGGCAAGATCGACAAGAAGGTCATCCGTGCCGCTCACAGGGACGTCTACACCAAGAGGAATGGCGATGAGTGAGAGGGCCGTCGTGACCAGTGAGGTGCGAGGGTTCGTGGCGCTCCTCACGCTCACCCGGCCAAAGGCGCTGAACGCGCTCAGCCGAGAGCTGATGGATCAGCTCGCCGATGCCCTTGCGGAAGCAGACCGGGACGGGGGCGTCAGGGCGGTCGTGATCACCGGCTCGGAAAGGGCGTTCTGTGTCGGAGCTGACATCAAGGAGCTGACCGGGCTCATGAATGCCCGCCTTCTCGACACGGATGGCTTTGCCCGACGGCTCTTCGACGGCTTGAGTCGCTATCGCAAGCCAGTGATCGCGGCGGTCAGGGGTCTCGCTCTGGGAGGCGGGTGCGAGCTGGCACTCGCCTGTGACGTGGTAGTGGCAGGTGAGTCCGCGACGTTCGGGGTCCCTGAGGTCACCATCGGGGTTATCCCGGGGGCGGGCGGGACTCAGCGCCTGGTGCACGCGCTCGGAAAGGCGAAGGCCATGCACCTGCTCCTCACCGGCGAGCCCATCTCCGCGCGCGAGGCGTGGGCGGGGGGGCTGGTTGCGCGCGTGACTTCCGACGAGGAGTGCCTCTCGACCGCGCTCGGGATCGCGGAGAGGATCGCAGCCAACGCTCCGCAGGCGGTGCAGATGGCGAAGGATGCCGCTGGTCGGGCCCACGAGACCTCACTGCAGCAGGGACTCGAGCATGAACGGCGGAACTTCCACCTACTACTGGGCACCTCGGACATGCGCGAGGGCATCGCTGCCTTCGGCGAGAAGCGCAAGCCAGCCTTCACCGGACATTGACCCAGGAGAGCTTCTTGCAGACAAGTGCCTATCGCTCCCCGTGGATGACCGAGGAGCTCGACGAGGTCAGACAGTTGGCCAGAACCTTTCTGGCCGAGAAGTCCGTTCCGTACCACGAGAAGTGGGCGGCACAGAGGTCCGTGGACCGGCAGTTCTGGAATGCCGCCGGCAAAGCTGGCCTACTCTGCATCGGCGTTCCCGAGGAGTACGGTGGTGGCGGCGGGACATTCGCCCACGAAGCCGTCGTGATCGAGGAACAGGCCCGGGTCGCCGACGACGCCTGGGCCTACAGTGTCCACAGCACAATCGTCGCCCAGTACGTCCTCAACCACGGGACTGAGGAGCAGAAGCGCCGCTGGCTCCCCGGCATGGCGAGCGGCGAGCTGGTGGGCGCGATTGCGATGACTGAGCCGGACACTGGCTCTGATCTCCAAAACGTCCGTACCGCCGCTCGACGCGATGGCGGTGACTACCTCATCAACGGCTCCAAGACCTTCATCTCGAACGGGACCCATTGCGACCTGCTGATCATCGTTGCGCGCACCGGCTCCGAGCCCGGCGGCCATGGGCTTTCTCTGATCGTCGCAGAGACCAGGGACCTCCCGGGTTTCCAGCGCGGCCGGGTCCTGGAGAAGATAGGCATGAAGGGGCAGGATACCCGTGAGCTCGCGTTCCTCGACATGCGGGTGCCCGTCGCGAACCTGCTTGGCGGCAGCGAAGGCCAGGGGTTCGGTCAGCTGATGTCACAGATGCCGCAGGAACGCCTGGCCATCGCAGTGTCGGCGGTGGGCATGATGGAGGCTGCCACCGCCGAAGCCGTCCGGTACGCGAAGAACCGGACGGCCTTCGGGCACGACCTCATGCAGTTCCAGAACACCCGCTTCGTCCTGGCTGAGTGCAAGACCGAAACGCTGGCTGCCCGGACGCTGCTGGACCACTGTATCTCGTTACGCCTCGACGGCAGGCTCGACGCGGCGACCGCGTCGATGGCAAAGTACTGGTGCACCCAGAAGCAGTGCGAGGTCGTCGACAAGTGCGTGCAGGTCTTCGGCGGCTACGGATACATGCTCGAGTACCCGATCGCCCGGATGTATGCCGCTGCTCGAGTACAGAAGATCTACGGCGGCACCAACGAGATCATGAAAGAGCTGATTGCGAGGTCTTTGTGACTTGCGGTTCGATTCCGGGCCCGACAGGATTATCGAGGTCGCGATCTTCTTCAGCCGTGCCACTCGAGACGATACGGGGGCCATGGGGACCCCAACGGCAGAGTTGACGGTTCAGGGTCCGGGGCTCCGCAGTCGCAGATCTCAAGGCGGCAGTCACCGGATTCTGGCGGCGCTGAAGCGAGGCGTCCTGGCCAGCCGCAGTGCTGCCGAGCGCGCCTGAGCTGCCCGACAGTCTCATCGACGAGGGCTTCCCCGGGGACGAGGCGGGAGAGGAGTGGGCTGTCGATACGACCCAGCCCGCCGGCGCCTGCAAGAAGATCAGGCAAGCAGGGCGGGATGGAGCAGAGCAGCGAGGTGGCCCGCAGCGGCAGGAGCGGCTATGGTCTGCCCAATCACGGGCAGCGACTGCCCCACATCGCCAGCGCATTGGGTGGCCTTGGTGGCCAGGGTCATCCGCTGGTTGTCGTTCACCATGGTTTGCGCGTTGTCCCCGTGCTGGAAGCTGCCGTCGCCCGTCTTCATCGTGCGCCAGTCTGGATCGGTGAAGTTGCGCTGGGCTCGGGGTGGGGGGACAGCTCTCACTCCTGAAGTCTCCGTCGGCGCCTGTCTACTGGATCTGGGGCGGCAGCTTGCCCGGCGGCCCTGCAGCTTGCGAAGGCCATTGCGGTCGGACCCAAGAGTTGACGGTGTTGGGACCAACCCAGACGTTCCGTGGCTGGGCCTCCTGCGGTTCACTGCCAGTGGGCGGACTCGGTCGGCTAATGGATCACGGCGACCCAGCCGGCCAGGGCCAGCAGGGTGAGCGCGAGAACGGGGACTGTGAGCACGACGCCTTGGCGGAAGTACTGTGCCCAACTTATCTTGATGCCCTTGGTCTCGAGCACGTGCAGCCAGAGCAGGGTGGCGAGCGAGCCGATCGGGGTGAACTTGGGACCGAGGTCCGCCCCGACGACGTTGGCGTAGATCAAGGTGGTGTGCGTCAGACCGCCGATGTGGGCGCCGTGGATCGACAGGGCGCCAATGAGGACGGTGGGCATGTTGTTCATCACCGCGGAGAGGCCTGCCGCGCCGAAGCCGCCGACCAGGGCGGCCGGCACCAGGCCGGCATGGCCGGCCCCTCGCAGGGCGGCGGAAAGGTAGACGGTGAGCCCGGCGTTGAACAGCCCGTAGACCACCAAGTACATGCCAATCGAGAACACCACGATCTTCCACGGGGCCTCGCGCAGCACCTTCGCGCTGGAGAGGGCTTCCGATCGCAAGGCCAAGCCGAGGAACGCCGCGGCGGCTAGCGAGGCGGGGACCGACACCGGGAAGTGCAGCGGCTCGGAGAGGAGATAACCGGCCAGCAGCACACCAAGCACCCCCCACCCAGCCCGGAACAGCCGGATATCGCGGATCGCCGTCGCCGGTGCGGGGAGTACGTTGGGGGTGTAGCTGGTGGGCAGAGAACGGCGGTAGAAGAGGTAGAGCACGCCACCGCTTGCGGCGAAGGAAACCAGGTCGACGGGTGTCATCGTCGCGGCGTAGGTGACGAAGCCGATGTGGAAGAAGTTGGCGCTCACGATGTTCACCAGGTTGGACACGACGAGCGGCAGGCTAGTGGTGTCCGCGATGAACCCGGCGGCCATGACGAACGGTAGCGCCTGGCGGCGCTCGAATCCCAGCGCGCGCATCTGCTCGTAGACGATCGGGGTGAGGATCAGCGCCGCGCCGTCGTTGGCGAACAGAGCGGCGACCAGCCCACCGAGCACGAGCAGGTAGACAAACGCCCGCAAGATGCTGCCTCGGGCGGCATGCAGCATGTGCAATGCGGCCCACTCGAAGAACCCGATCCGGTCCAATACGAGCGAGATCACAATCACCGCCACGAAGGTGAGAGTGGCGTTCCAAACGATGCCCCACACCGTGGCCACGTTGCCCAGGTCTACCACCCCGAGAGCCAGGGCGATGACCGCGCCAGCGGCTGAGGACCAGCCAATGGAGAGGCCCTTGGGCTGGGCGATGACCAAGGTCAGGGTGGCTGCGAAGATAGCGACCGCGCTGACGGTTAGTGCGGGGCCGCCCAGACTCAGCAGAGCTGCCCCGCCCACCACGCCCGAGTCAGCGCCGGGCGGGTGAGCACCCCGACCAGACGCCCCGCGCCATTGAGGATCGCGAGCATCCCTACGTGGTGGTCGGCAATGACCTCAGCGGTCTGCTCGACCTGGCTGGAGACATGCGCACGGGGCGGGCGGTGGCGCATGACGCCACTGACACGCCTGGCCCGCACCACTCGTAGGTGCTCGACGGCCGGGCGCCCGCCGCCCAGCGGCCAGAATCTGGCGATCTCGGCCTCCTGTTCCACCCGGTGCGGATCCTCGGCCAGCACCAGCAGGTCTTCCTCGTCCAGAAGGCCCGCAGCACGGCTTGCGTTGTCAGTGACGGGGAGAGCAACCAGGCCGGCAGCGATCAGGGCCGGCACCCAAGCTCGAAGCTCGCTGAGGAGATGCGGCGGGGCCGGTGGTGGAGCCATTAGCTCGCCAATCGTGGCGCATCGTGCCGCCTCCGTCACCTCGAGCCGCCGGGGTTGGCCGGCTCTGCAACTCCGAGCAGGGGCGCAGGCTGCCGGCCCACTAAGCACCTGGCCATAAGTCTTGTCCTTGGGCAAGACGCTGGTCAGGTCCGGCAGACACCACCAATGCGCCGGCGTGGTTCCCTCGGGCGAGTGCCGTTGGGAGCTCATCCGGAGTGGTCGGAGGTGCCGACCCGGCACTTTGCCGAGCAGCCCGGCGCCTCCTGGCGCTGGCCTGTGCCCTCCCGTCGCGACGTCTGCGGAGACGT
>JAJYPP010000024.1 GCA_021795235.1 bacterium | reverse complement strand
ATCGACTGCGGGTCCGGAACCTCGACGTGCCCGGACTCGTCGAGGACAGCGCCGGGGATACGGCCCTTGCGAAAGCGCTCCCACGCCGCCCGATACCCGATGCCCTGCTGCCGGGCGTACGTCGACAGCTTCATTCTCACATCATATCATAGGTGGCACATCTATTCCAGCCACTAGCTTGCTCTATGAATCCATCGACTTGTGACCAACACCTAGGATCAGCGACGGGGCTCCAGCACCACCACACGGGTCTCCTCGGCGGTCCCCGAAGACCCCGACAGAGTGAGCTTGGCCTGGGGTACCACCTGGGCGACGCCCATCTCCCGAGCGAAGGCGGCGAGCTCGCCGGGGGCGGCATCCAGCACCGACTGGTAGCCGGTGGGGATCATCACCGCGGGTTGCAACCTGGCGATGAGTTGAGACACAGCCAGGGCACGGGCGGGAGAGCCGCCCTCCAGGCTCACCCCCAGGGCGTCGATGAAGCCGAGCTGCTCCACGGCCTCGTCGGAGAGCTCCGCATCGAGATCGCCGAAGCTGCAGACGGTGACGTCGTCCACTTCGACGACGAATGCGGTGGCCCCCTTGAGCGGCACTCCTCTCACGGTTATCCCCGCCAGCTCGTACTCGCCGGGCCGGGCGACCACCTGGGGGCCGGAGTCAGGCCGCAGCACGTTCTCCTTCACCGTCCCGCCGACCACCAGGTCGGCTCCGGCCCGCGCTGGTAGCTGCGGGTCGTCGCCGGTCGGAGACAGCAGGACCTTGGTCTCCCTCCCCCGCAGCAGCAGGCTGTCAGCGCCCAGCCAGGTGATGTCCAAGCGAGTACCTCCAATCCGGTCGTCCCATCGCAGCCTGGGCGGGATCCTCCCCGCCTCGCGATGGACTCATGCCGAAGGAACTGTAAGCGATATCTGCCTGCTGACCCCGGCCCGGACGACGCTCAGGATCAGATCTGCCGCGGCGCCGAAGGACTGCAGCTGGTCCGCCAGGTCGGGGTAGCTGGGATCCGACAGACCGCGCAACGGACTGCCGTTGATGGCGGTGACCACGTCGCCGGGCCTCAGCCCCGCCTGATAGGCCGCGGATCCCGGGGTGACGCTCTTGATCTCCGCCCCGGCCGGGAGGTCGGCGGCGGCCGCCGCCGCGGCATCAACCCAGCTCGAGACCAGCCCCAGCGGCTGAGGAGCGCTCCCGGTGGTGGCGATGGCATTGACCAGAGCCGCGGCGTCCATGGAGTCCAGCGCGAAGCCGAACGCCGTCACCTGGCTGCCCTGCCCCTCGGGGGCCATCCGCTGCCCGGTGAGGATGCCGATCACCTGCCCCGAAGCGTTCACCAGCGGCCCGCCCGAGCTGCCTGGCGGCTCCGGCGCGTCGGTGCGCACAACGCCGTCGATCCAGGCTGAGCCCGAGGCGGCGGCGGTGTCCGGCGCCAGCGCCGTCATGCCCAACTGGCTCACGGTGCCGATCTCCAGCGAGGCCGTGCCGTCGAGCGGGACTGAGATCGCGATGGCCGCCGCCCCGAGGCCGACCCCCGCCGCGAACGGCAGGGGCTTGGGCAGAGCGGTCGATTCGACCTGCAGGACCACCACCCCGGTGGAGGGATCCGCCGCTGCGATCGTCGCCGAGAGCACGGACCCGTCGGGGAGGATCACCTCGACCCCGGAGGCCCCGGCCACCGCCCCCGCGCTGGTCACGATCAAGCCGCTCGCGCTGGCGACGAACCCGTCCGAGGTGTTGGCGGCGGTGGGCGAGGCCCGGGAGGCGGACTCCCTGACCACCTCCACGATCGACGGCGAGACCGAGGCCAAGACCGAGCTGAGGGAGGTGGTGGACGAACTGCCTCCACCGGTGGGCGAGCGCACTATCACCGTGGCGGGCGCGGTCGCCGTGAGGTGGCGGGAGAGCAGGAAGCCGCCGCCGCCACCGACCACCACCCCCACCACGGCGGCGGTGACCGCGACCGCCGCCAGCCGCAGGGCGACCGGGCGGGGCGACGATTCCTGGTCGCGGTCCGCCCCGGTCATGACGGGTACCAGGTGAGCACCAGCTGGTCGGTGGGCGCGAAGCCGGCCCGGCGATACGCCGACAGCGCCGCCCGGTTGCCCTCCTTGGTCCAGACGCAGGCGAAGGTGACGCGCCGGGTGCGGAACAGGCCCACCGCCTCCTCGACCAGCTGATCCCCCAGCCCTCGACCGCGCCATTCTGGAGCCACGTAGAGTTCGGCCACCTCACCCTCCAGACCGGTCCCGGGATCGAAGATCACGCACCAGCAGAACCCGACCAGACGGTCGCGCTCCCGGGCCGCGAAGACGTGGTTCTCACCCTTGAAGGTGTCCCGGGTTCGGGGAAGCCAGGAGTCAAGGGCGTCTCTCGAGGGCGCCTCCGCCTCCTGGGGGTCCACCTCGGACTCCAGCAGGTCGAGCAGGAGGGGACGGATCAGCCGGAGCTCTTGAGGTTCGAGTCGCACGATCTCCACTGGATCATCCTAAAGCTGCACTCGAGGTCAGACCCTCCGGAGCGAGGTCGCTTCGAAGTAGTCAGGGGATGGCTCGGTCCGGGCCACCCCGGTGTCGATGGCGGCCCGCGCCACCGCCCGGGCCACGGCCATGTGCACCCCGGGGTCCAGCGAGTCGGGCACCACCTCGCCGTCCTTGGTCTGCGCGGCGATCGCGAGGGCGGCGGCGACGTACATCTCAGTCGTGAACCGCCGAGCGCGGGTGTCCAGGGCGCCCCGGTAGAGGCCGGGGAACCCCAGCAGGTTGTTGACCACCGCCCCATCCACGGCCAGCGCCGCCCCGGCTGCCATGGCACGGTCCGGTTCGATCTCCGGGATCGGGTTGGAGATGGCGAAGATGATCTGCCCAGGGCGGATCTGGTCGGGTCTGAGCAGGCCGGGCTGGGCCGTCGCCGCAATCACCACGTCGCTGAGCGCCAGCAGCTCGTCCAGCTCCACCGCCCGGCCACCCGCGGCCCGCAGGCGCTGCAGCGAGTCCGCGGTCCGTCCGGTGCCCAGCACCGGCTTGCCCTGGTGGTGCATCAGCAGCTGGGCGATCGCCGAGCCCGCGGCACCGAGGCCGACCACCCCCGCGGTCAGGTCCTCCAGCCGGTGACCGGTCATCGCGGCAGCCCTGAGGACGGCGGCGAGGACCACGGTGGCCGTCCCGTGCTGGTCGTCGTGCATCACCGGGATCGCAACCCGCTCCTGCAGCGCCGGGGTGATCTCGAAGCAGTGGGGTGCGGCGAAGTCCTCCAGCTGGATGGCGCCGAAGGTCAGGCTGATGCGCGCCAGCGCGTCGACGATGGCCGCCGGGGGCCCCGGCTCGATCAGCAGCGGGTAGGCGTCGATCCCCACCATCTGGGCCATGAGTGCGCACTTGCCCTCGATGACCGGCATCCCGGCAACCGGGCCGATGTTGCCCAAACCCAGGATCGCGGTCCCGTCGGTCACAACCGCCACCGAATTGCCGATCCCGGTGTACCGGTCGGCGATCGAGGGGTCTCCCTCGATCAGGCGGCAGACCTCAGCCACGCCGGGGGTGTACACGTGGCGCAGGTCAGCCACGGAGCGCACCGGGTAGCGCGGGCTGATCTGCAGCTTACCCCCCAGATGGACCCGGAGCACCTCGTCGCGGACATCCAGGAGGTGCGTCTCGGGAATCTCCCGGATAGCGGCCAACACCTGCTCCAGCATCTCCAGATCGCTGGTGCTGACGTCCATGTCGCGCACCACGTTGCGGGACCCCCGCTCCACGGTGCGGATGTCGCCCAGGTTGCCCCCCGCCCGCCCGATCGCGGTGGCGACCTCGCCCAGCACCCCCGGGCGGTTCTCGTTGCGAACGCGCACGGTGCGCACGATCCGGTAGCGCGACAAGGGCGACGACGCCTGGCCCGCCTCCGTGGGGAAAGCCGGGTGCGCCGACTCCCCGCGCGCTTGCTCCGCTGTCATATCAAGAGTGCCCCCATCTGGCGGCGGATAGGTGGTTAGCAGCCACCCGACGGTACCGCCTCTGATGGTAGTTGCGCAGCCGCAGCGGATGGAGCCGGGGCAGGGTGGCGGGGGTCGGCGTCCCCCGCCACCGCCGGATCACCTCTCGATGGGAGCCTTGACCAGGCTGCCCCACTCGGTCCAGGAGCCGTCGTAGTTGCGCACCCGGGGGTAGCCGAGAAGCTCGGAGAGCACGAACCAGGTGTGAGCGGAGCGTTCTCCGATGCGGCAGTAGGCGACGATCTCCCGGTCCGCGGTGATCCCCTCGGACTCGTAGATCTCGCGCAGCCGGTCGGGAGGCAGGAAGGTCTCCTGCTCGGGGTCCACCGCCTTGCTCCACGGGATATTGCGCGCGCCGGGGATGTGGCCTCCGCGCTGGGCGCCCTCGCTGGGAAGGTGGTCGGGGGCCAGCCTGGCTCCCGAGTACTCCTCCGGCGAGCGCACATCCACCAGGGCCGCTCCCGCCCGGCCCAGGAATTCAGCCAGGATCTGGTCGCGGTAGGCGCGGATCGCGTCGTTCTCGGCGGGGACGGGGTAGTCCCGTGTGGCTGGAACCGAGGCCTCATCCTGAACCAGGGGTCTGCCTTCCAGCTCCCACTTGCGACGGCCCCCGTCCAGCAGCTGCACCAGCTGGTGCCCGTAGTACTTGAAGTACCAGTAGGCGTAGGCCGCGAACCAGTTCTTGTTGCCGCCGTAGAGCACCACCTTGGTGGCGGGTGTGATCCCGAAGCGGTCCATGAGGGCCGCGAAGCCCTCCGGGCTGACGAAGTCCCGCGCCACCGGGGCCTGGAGGTCGTTGCGCCAGTGCACCCCGAGAGCTCCCGGGATGTGCCCGCGGCGGTAGGCGTCAGTGTCCTCGTCGACATCGAGGATGCGTACGTCGGGGTCCTGGAGGTGCTCACCCAACCAGATGGTGGTGACCAGGGCATTGGGATTGGCGAATTCAGTCATGGTGCAACTCCGCAGGAATGTGGACGGCTGGGGCCGGCGACCTCCGGATCGCCGGCTCCTGGTTACTGGGATGCCGCCGAGTCTCCTGCCGGTCGGTTGGAACTAAGTCTGGAGCTGCCACCCGACCGGCAGCCCCATACATCGCCGGCCGCGACCGGCCTCCGCCCCCGAACCCGACCCAGCACGCACGTCTCCAATCTTAGCCGCTCACCATACACATCCGCAAAGTTGTACGTTCAGGCGGCCATCACCTTGCCGATGGCGCTCTGCAGCTGACCGGCTTGGAGCTGTCCCAGAACCAGAGACGAGATCTCGCCATCGGGCTTGACAAAGACCGCGACCGGCAGCCCGGGAAGACCGTACGCCTGAGTGACCCGCCCCTGGCCGTCGAGCAGGGTCGGCAACTTGACCCCTATCCCGCCCAGGAACCGCCGGGCGGTGGTGGCCGACTGCTGATCGTTGATGAGCAGGACCCTGAGCCCGCGGCTGGAGTAGCGGCGGGCCGCCGCCGCGATCAGGCCCATGTCCGCCTTGCAGTTGGTGCACCAACTGGCCCAGAAGTCCAGCATCACGGGATGACCGCGAAGGCTGGAGAGGGTGACCGGCGCGCCCGCCGTGGAGGGCAGGGTGAAGTTCGGGGCCGGCTTGCCGGGGACCGCCGCACCGGTCCGGGGAAAGGCATTCACCTGGCGCTCCTGCTGGAGCAGGGGGATGACCGCTTGGTAGAGGGTCTGGGGTGTCCAGGCGCCGCCCGTCTTCAGTTCGGATCTGCCCATGGCATCCAGGTACTTGTAGATCGTGGTGGGCACGGTGGTGGTGCTCAGAGTGGGCTGGGACTGCATCTGAGTGACGATGTAGCCCTGGGGGTTGATGACCTCCACCACGGAGTCGTGGAGGAGGTTGTAGGGCTCCTGGCGGCCGGTGAACATGTCGGTCGGGGCAGGGCCGTCCCAGGGCACCGCCCGCACCGGCGGCACTCCCAATTTGGCCCAGAAGGAGTCCACCGCAGAGGTGGCTCCGGTCAGCAGCGGCCAGGGCAAGGCGAAGTAGCGGCGATATCGGCTCAGCACCGCCGGGGTGTCCTGGGCCGGATCCTGGGTCACCTCCAGGATCTGCACCTGGCCACCCAGCCCATGAACATCGAGCATCCGCTGCAGCTCCAGCAGAGCCGCGTCGACCAGCGGGCAGGTCTCCTGACACTCGGTCAGAAAGCTGGCGAGGACCACCACCTTGCCTCGGTAGTCGCTCAGGCGGACAGCCCGGCCCTGCTGGTCCACGAACGTGGCTTGCGGGATTGCCTGGATCTGCTTGGAGGCCAGCGCCAGCCCGAAGCTCACCTGGCTGTCACCTCCGTACGCGGACAGGGGTTGCGGACCGGACCCTCCCGGCCTCACCTGGAAGGTGAACAGCAGCGGAGTGGTCTGCCCGCTCGCGACCGCGAAGCCGACCTTCCGGGTCACCTTCATATCTCCTCCCGAGGTGGTCAGCTCCAACTCGGCACGGCCATAGCTGCCCGCCGGCACCTGGCTCTGCAGAAGGCTGGCGGTGTCGGGCGCCAGGTACTGTCCAGGCAACCTGAGATCGAACGCAGGGAAGCTGATCGACCGCCAGGCCCAGCCGGTCGCACTGCCCTCGATCCGCAGGCCGACCACCCGGGCGGCGACCTCCTGGCCGGCGCCCGGACCGGGCCGGGCCACGGTGGCCAGCACCAGCAGCTGGCCGGAGGGCGCGGGCGGGCGGGTGAGGGCGAAAGTGGCGCCGCCAGCCACCAGGAGGGCCAGGCACCCGGCCCCCACCCACCGCAGCCGACGATCAGCCCTCAACACGCCTCCAGCAGAGTCCTGGAGGCCGCGGCTGCCGCGCTGGGCCCCCGGCGATCAGCCCTTCTTCCACTCCGCATGCTTGCGAAACAGCCCGCCCTCACCCAGGTGAAACCAGCGCTCCTCCTGGTAGGCGGGCAACTGCTCCACGCTCAGCGGATCCAGATCGGTGTGCACCGCGGCCAGCGTGATCTTGGTCACGTGGTCGGCCGCCACCTCGGCGATCCGCCCCCCGCTGGCCAACTTCACCGCCAGCCCGTGGAAGATGTCCTCGGCCTCGTCCCCCAGCAACGACTCGGTGGTCCCGAAGGGAGCGCCCTGACCATCGAGGATGGGCGCGTGGTATGGAGTTCTGATCCAGGCGACCTGTTCCTCGTCTGGAGCCAGGGTCGGCTCGTCGGCAGTGTTGTCCATCTCAGCTGTGCCTCCTCTTGTTGGGCTCGGAGTTGGATGCTACGGCAGCCACGGCGGGCTGGCACTGGTGGTGTTGGCCGCCCAGCCGGACGGCGTCATGGGGCGGTGGCCGGTAGGTTCGCCAGCACTATGGTGATGGTGGTCCTGGTGCCGTTGGGCTGCTTGACCCCGAGCTTGACGGTCTGGCCAGGGCTGAGGTTGGCCAGAGCATCGGTCAGGTCCTGGACCGCGGGGGTCGTCTTGCCATTGATCGACGTGATGACGTCATGGACCTTGAGGCCGGCGCGGCTGACCGCGGCTCGAGTGATCTTCACCACCAGCACCCCGGCCGGCTGGCCGTGGCTGTTGGTCACCTGCTCCACATCGACGCCGATGAACGCCCGGCCCGAGCTCACCACCCGCCCGTACTTCACGATCTGGCCGGCGATGGTGCTGACCACGTTGCTGGGGATGGCAAACCCGATCCCCGGCGCCTGGCTGCTGCCGAACTCCGGGTCGAGCGCGGCCAGGGTGGGAATGCCCACCACCTGCCCTTGCAGGTCGACCAGCGCGCCCCCGCTGTTCCCAGGGTTGATCGGGGCGCTGGTCTGGATCACGTCGGGCAGGGTCACCCCGTTGGGCTCGCTGACGGTGCGCCCGACCGCCGAGACGATCCCCTCGGTGGCTGAGCTCTGGAAGCCGAGAGGGTTGCCGATCGCCATCACGATGTCGCCGACCTGCAGCTGGGAGGAGTTCGCGAAGGTGGCGGGATGCAGGCCGGTGGCGTTGATGTGGATCACGGCCAGATCGTCACCGGGAAAGTTGTTGACCAGGGTGCCCGGGTAGTTCCGGCCGTTGGAGAGGGTCACCGTGAAGGTCTTGAAGCCGTTCGCCACGTGGTTGTTGGTGACGATGTCGCCCTGGGCGTTGAAGATGATCCCCGAGCCCAGGTCCTGCGAGGTGGAGATCTGCACCACTGACGGGCTGACCTCCTTGTACAGCTGCACATAGTCCGCCTGCAGCGCCAGCAGCGCGCCGGAGAGGCCCGCCTGGGAGGCTGACGAGGTCGGGATCTGGGCCACCTTGGGCGCCGCTCCCTGCCCGGTGGTGCCAGCGCAGCCGGCAACCAGCAGTGCCAGCAGTGGCAGACCCCCCGCTCCCAGCCTCCATCGAGTCGTCATCGCCTTACCAGCCTCCCGCACCGTGCCCAGGGCCGGGCGCCACCCGCGCGGACGATGTGCCGACCCGAAGCTACACGGTACCCCACCCAGATCAGAGGAGGCTGAGAGCGAACTGGAAGCTTCTGGCCGGGAGTAGCCCCAGGAGTCAGGAGGCCCTGCGGCCGTTGAGGCAGCGGATCTGCCCGCTGGCGTAGGCGGAGTCCTCCGAGCACAGGAATGTGCTCACCGAGAAGATGTCCTCAGGGGTCCCGAGCCGTCCCAGGGGGATCCGCTCCCTCGACTGCCGGTGGAACTCCTCAAGGCTGAGATTCAAGCGCTCCGCCACCGCCCTGGTCATGGCGGCCGACTCCCTGGAGGCGTCAACCGGCGGACGGCCGGCTTGCGGCGAACCGGTGAGAGGTTAGCTGCTGAGGATCCCTGGCTACCGTCAGCGGATGGAGCGGGCGACTCGTCGGCCGCGGCCGTCGCCGATGCGGTGCAGGCCGGCCGCCGCCAGGATGACCAGAAGCAGCACCAGCAGGCCAGGCAGCACCGCTGTGGAGATGAGCCCGAAGATGGTGATTGCGAAGACCAAGAGCACACCGAACCGGATCAGGCCGTGACCCAGCAGGACCGCCCAGACCACTAGTCCGACCGGCGGCAGGACGATCAGGAAGATCCCGGTCAGAAGCCGCTCGCGCAGGGGAACCCGGGCGCGTCGGACGGTGTCGAAGGCGGCGTACAGCCAGACCGCCAGGAAGATCAGGAACGTGATCGAAAAAGGCATCTCAAACTCAGTCTACCCACGATAGCAGCGAATGCCACTAATTTCGTCGCCAGCTCGTTGCAGGGCCCGCATCAGCGGAGCGGAAGCAGTTTGGTACCCTGGCTCGCCGTGGGCAAGCTCTACGATCTGTCGGAGATGCGTTTTGGCCCCGCGGACGGAATGGTTCGCGAGCACGGCCAGCGGGTGGTTCTGTTCGGCTTCGTGGGACTGGTGGGGGCCGCCACCACCATCGTCGGCACCGCCCTCCTCTATCACCACATATTCCTGCTGCCTCTCTGGCTCGCCTCGGGGATAGCGATCCAGACCGCGATCGCGGTCACCTTCACCCTCAACTCGCTGCTGACCTGGCGCGACCGAGAGACCGAGAGCCTCTGGCGCCGCGCGGCCACCTTCGAAGCGGTCTCCCTGGTCGGCCTGGCGATCCAGGAGGCGGCCCTGCTGATAGGGACGGACGAGGTGCATGTGTTCTATCTGCTGGCGCTGACGGTGGGCATCGGCCTGGCCGCGATCTGGAACTACCTAGTCAACAACAGGGTTACCTTCGGCTGAGGAGCGGCCGAGACCGACTCCCGCCGCACCACCCGACCCTGGCTGGACACGGAGTCCGGGTCACCCGTCACCGGCCCCAGAAGGCGGCCACGGCAGCCCGTCTGAGGTCACCTGGAGCGCTCGCCAGAGACCAGAGCCTGATCGTCGATGTGGCAATCGGCCGGAAACCCACGGCCCCACCTGGCACCGTGAAGAGGTGCGCGGGCGGCTCAAGCTGACCCGGGCGGACTGGCTTTACACGCCGTCGTGACGTCGCCCAAGCACCGGCCAGCCGAGCGCCGAACGCGCTCGGCTGGCCGGTGCGATTGATGTCCTAGGAGCCGAGAGTCAGGATTCCGGTGACGGTCGCGAAGTAGATGCCGTTGCAGCTGGAATGGCCATCAGTCGTAGTGATGCTGGTCCCATAGTGGGTCAAGGTGGCGTCGCTGACAGAAGCAGTGCTGAAGGCAGAGGTGCCACTCACACTCCCGAAACCTATCGTGAGGGCATACGTCTGAGTGCAGCCGAACCACGAGTATGACGGGGCATCGTACGTTATCGTCCCGGTCATCCCACTCCCAGTCACCACCTTTCCCGAAAGCATGTCCAGCGCGAAGAGTCCACCGGTAATAGTCCCGGTAGAGCCGGTATTACCACTTGTCTCTGGTAGCGGCCCGTGCTCAACCGTCGCGTTCCAGAAGCCAGAGTCCCGATATTTTGACGCTGAGAAGTAACCAGCGAACGAGGCCGTGCAACTCAAGGTACTACCACTACCAGTACACGTCGGCACCGCGTCCTCGAACCCCGACAGCGACCCCGAAACAGTCGCGGCCAGCACCGGCGCCATGGTCAGCGCCAGAGCCGCTCCCACCAGCAGCCCCACCTGGATAGTCCGTCCCAACTTCCCCATGTCATGTCCCTCCCTTGTCGCAACCGCTCATGGGGCTTGTGAGCGGTCGGGAGAAGAAGAAGGGCGGATGCGGCCGCCTGGAAGCCCCCAGTGGCCGAACATTACACCTCTTGGGCACATTTGTGTTGAATCTGGCCCCAACTCGCGACCGACCAGGCTATCGTCGGGACAGCGGGCCCGGACCGCCGCT
Organism: bacterium; assembly: GCA_021795235.1. GTDB lineage: Bacteria > Chloroflexota > Dormibacteria > Aeolococcales > Bog-877 > AG-12. The sequence continues at coordinate 29,945 of JAJYPP010000024.1, read as the reverse complement.
GAGGGGACTTGCGCTCAGACCTCGACCGCGGCCGGGTCCACCGCCGGCACCGCCCAGCTGTGCCCGATCAGGGCAATCCCCACCTCGGGACGCCGGCCGCCCTGGACCCTGAAGCCCTGAGGCCGATCCACCTCCACGTAGGGCCTGCCGCTGGCGATGTCCTCTATCTCCACCTTCATGCCGTAGACCCCCTCCAGGAATGGGGTCTGGGGGATCTCCAACGTGACCGTCCCCTCCGGCGGCAGGGACCTGGCGCCGAGCTCCGCGTCGTCGGTCTGGGTGCTGAGCAGGACGGCCTGCCCGGCCGGGTAGAAGGAGACCCGAAAGCGAGCCCCCCGCAAGGGAGCCGGGGCCGCGTAGCTGACCCTGATCGAGAGCTCCCCCCCGGTCCTGATCGACTTCAGCTCACCCTCACTGCCGATCACCTCCACCGCGGCGATGCGCACCCCCATCCAGCCCGGGCCGGAGCCACCAAGGTCGGCGGCGGATGCCCTCAGCAGCTCCAGCTCATGGTGGTTGACCTCGCCGATGTAAGCGTCCACCACGTCATCGGTGCGGCCGGCCTGGCGCTGCACCCCGTGGTCGATCCACAGGCAGCTGTCACAGAGCTTGCGCACCGTCTCGGCGGCGTGGGAGACGAAGATCAGGGTCCGGCCATCCCGCCGCATGCCCTCGATGTGGTCCATGCAGCGGCGCTGGAAGGACTCGTCGCCGACCGCCAGCACCTCGTCGATGAGCAGGACGTCGGGGTCCATGTGGATAGCGATCGAGAATCCGAGCCTGGTGTACATGCCCGAGCTGTAGTTGCGAACCGGGTTGTCGATGAACTGCTCCAGCTCCGCGAAGCCCACAATCTGGTCGATCACGGAGTTGATGTAGCGCCGCGGCAGCCCCAGGATCGCCCCGTTCAAGTAGATGTTCTCGCGGCCGCTGTAGTCGGGATGGAAGCCGGCGCCGACCTCTAGCAGCGATGCCATGCGTCCCTTGACGGAGACCCGGCCGCGGTCGGGGACCAGGATGCCGGCGATGCACTTGAGCAGGGTCGACTTGCCCGACCCGTTGGCGCCGATTATCCCGAAGGTCTGGCCCTCGGCCACCTCCAGGCTGATGTCCTTGACCGCCCAGAACTCCTCGTAGCGGGAGCGCCGGCGGTCGACCAGCACCTCCTTCAGGGTCTCACTGCGCTGGTGGTAGATGCGAAAGCGCTTGGACATGTTCTCCACCGCGATCACGACATCCATTCAGATCTCCTCGGCGAACCGGCGGCGCAGACGGCGGAAGACCCTCATGCCGAGCCAGATCAGGCCAGCCGCGAGCACCGCGCAGTAGATCAGTCCATGCCAGTGCTGGGGCCAGCGGTTGAAGACGAACACATCCTGGAATGAGAGCACGATCCAGGTCATCGGATTGGCGTAGACGACGATGTGGGCGAGCAGCCCGACCGTCCCGTGGCGGAAGAAGCCCTCGTAGCGGGTGAACGGCCAGATCACCGGAGTCAGGTAGAACCAGATCATGGTCGCCAGGTTGATGATGTACTGGAGGTCGCGGAAGTAGACGCTGCCCGCCGCCAGCATCAGGCCCAGGCCCAGGCAGAGGCCGAAGGTGATCGCCACCAGCGGGGGTATCGCCAGCAGGGGCAAGCCCACCGGAGCCTTGGCCAGGATCATGAACGGGACCAGCAGGACCAGGCTGATCAGGAAGTTCACCAGCGCCGCGATCACCGATGAGACCGTCAGCAGCATCCAGGGGAACGCCACCTTGCGCACCACGCCGGCGTTGGCGATGATGCTGCTGGCGGCCATCACCAAAGCCTGGGAGAAGAAGGTCCAGGCCAGAAGCCCGGAGAGGATGAAGACCGCGTAGGACTTCCCGCTGGGGCCCTTGATGCCGATGATGTCACCGAAGACCACCGCGTACACCATCATGAAGACCAGGGGGTTGAGCAGAGTCCACCCGATCCCCAACACCGATCCGTGGTAGCGAGCCCTGACATCGCGGCGGACCAGCTCAGAGAGCAGCTCCAGGCGCCGCGCGATAGGACCGGACTGTGGTGCCCTGGGACGCGACGCGGAGCCCGGTCCGCGAAGGGCTTGAGTGCTGGCCACGGGATTCGAGTCTAACAGGGGGTTGAATTCAGTCCTCCACCTTCCAGATGGGGGCGCGCCGCTTCAGCTCGTCGATCACGTAGGTGCAGGCGTCCAGGGCCTGATGCCGATGGGCGGCGCCCACCACCACCGCCACCGAGGCCACGCCGCTGTCGACTCGGCCGGTCCGGTGTTGGACCAGGACCTGGCTGACCCCGTCCTGGGCCACGGCCTCGTTGGCGATCGCGAGGAGCTCCGACTCCGCCATCTCGGAGTAAGCCTCGTAGGTGAGATGGGTGACCTCCTGGCCCTGGTCGGGGTCTCTCACCACCCCCACGAAAGTCGCTATCCCGCCGACCCCTCGCAGCTCCACCGCCGCCTGCATGGCCGCGACATCGATCGCGTCCTCGGCGACCAGTACCCGCACCTTCACCTGGCGCCTCCGGAGACCGGCGGGATGAAGGCCAGCTCATCGCCGGCGGCGACATCCTCGTCCCAGCCCACATAGACCCGGTTGAGGGCAGGGCGGATGGTGGCGCGGTGGGGACGGAGCTGTGGGTGCTCCTGGCAGAGGGCCTCCCAGCAAGCTTGGACGGAGCGAATGTCGGGCCCGAGCTCCAACTCCAGCACCGAGCGGCCGATCAACTGGCGCATCGAGGCGAAGAGCAGCACCCGCGCGGTCGTCTCGCTCATCGCCCAGCCCCAGGGCGCGGGCCAAGACTCGACCGGTCGCGACCGAGCGCGGGGACCGAGCACCCCGGCCCGAGCTTGCGCGCGGGATCGGCCGGAGTTGCCAGGCCCCGTCTGGGGACGGCGGCGCTGCCTGTTCGCATCAGACGATGGTAGGCGTGATCCATCAACGGCGGAAGATGTCCTGAGCCGCGGGACGCAGCAGGGCTTGGGCTCCAAGCTCCGGACCCCGCCAGGAGAATCCCCTCACGACCGCCAGCGGGATGCCGTCCAGCTTGCCCATCACCAGCTCCCCCAGGCCGGCGATCTCATCGGCCGTACCGATCGTGGAGGCGTGCAGGAGGTAGCCGCGCTCATCCAGCAGGCCCCGGTGATCGCTCAGGGCCGGGATGCCGGAGGTCCCGATCGCCACATTCACCGCCCCCTCCCTGAAGGGACGCCCGAAGGTGTCGGTGACTATGACCCCCAGGGGGCCACCCTCCGCCAGGTCCAACCAGGCGGACCGCAGACCGGCCGCGGACAGATCCGGATTCTCCGGCAAACAGGTCACCTCTTCCCCCCCGCCGACATTGCTGCGATCGACTCCGGCGTTGGCGCAGATGAATCCGTGCACGGTCTCGGTGACCAGCACCCCCGGCTCCGCCCGGATCACCGCCCGGCTCTCGCGCAGGATCACCTCCACCATCCGGGGATCCTGGCCCACGCGGTGGCCGATGGCGACCGCCGCGTCCCCCGGGACGATCTCGGCCAGGCGGATCGTGCGCCCAGCGGCCTTGGAGATCACCTTGTGGGTGACCAGGACCACGTCCCAGGGCTGCAGGCCCCCAGAGCGGATCAGGGGTTCTCGGCAGAGCTCCGCCAGGTCCTGCCCTGGCAACACCTCCCCTATTCCCTCGACCGCCCAGCAGGCCAAGCGCCTGCTCCTGACCAGAGGCCGATCCAGCTCCATCTCAGCCATCGGATTCCACCGTCTCCGGCGTCCGGCCGGAGACCTGCAGCGCCCAGGTCACCACCGGGTGGGGATCCAGGTCGCCGGAGGGGTCCAGATCCTCAGGTCGGTCCAGATCCCAGCCGAGTCCGGGCACCACCAGGGCTCTGAACTCCAGTCCCAAGCAACTGGCGATCTGCTGGTGGCGGGGCTGAGACCCGGGGCCGAAGGAGTGCACCAGCAGTGCCGCCGGCCGGACCACCACGCCGTTGGTGCCCGAGCCATCCCGGTCGGGGTAGACCACCATGGACCCCGCCGCCAGCCCATGGGCCGTCTGCAGGACCTCGAGGAGATCGTCGGCCCGCAGGCCGGGCAGGTCGGCGGCCACGGTGGCCACGACCGTCCCACCTCGCTCCAGGGACCAGCAGACCCCTGAGCGCACGGCTGCCGTCTGACCGTTCCCTGGATCCGGCAGCCGCGCCACTCCCAGCCGGGCGCACACGGGCGCCAGGGCGGGCTCGGCTGAGACCACCACCACCTGCCCTTTCGGCCACACCTGAGAGGCCAGGCTGATCACCCTGACCGCCAGGCTCAGGCTCACCATCTCGCGTCCGGAATCGGTGAGAGCGGTCGCCAGCCGCTGCTTGCTGCCGGAGCTGGGCTTGACCGGTATGACCAGGAACGGCCGGGGGATCATGCCATCACTTGGGCGCGACCGCCTGGGTCAGTTGACAAGCCCGGAGCACCTCCAGGGCGAGGTTTCGGCGCGCCGCGGCACTCACCATCATGGTGTCGCAGACGTGGGTCGCCAGGCGGCGTGGCTGAAAAGCCGCCAGCAGGCCCCGGTCCTGTTCATCCATGACCAGCAGCTGCACCAGCTCGCCGTAGTAGTCCGCGACCCCAATCGGAGAGACCTCCAAGCCCAGAGCCTGAAGCATCGCCGCGGCGGGGCCCTTGATCGCCCGGCCGACCACGATGGGGCTGACGGCGGCCACCAAGGGCGCGGACCTGACCGCCTCCCGAATCTGAGGAATGGAGAGGATGGGGCCGATCGAGATCACAGGGTTGCTGGGGGCGACGATGACCACCTCGGCCTGCCCGATCGCCTCCAGGACACCGGCGGCCGGTCGGGCCCGCTCTGCCCCGCGGAACTCCACCGCCGAGATCGCCGGCTGGCAGGCCTCGCGCACGAGATACTCCTGGATGTGAAGGTCGCGGCCATCCTCGGTGTGGACCCTGGTTGTGACCCCCTGGTCGGTCATGGGCAGCAGCCGCAGCGGCAGCCCCAAGCGCAGGCCGAGCTCGCGGGTGACCTCCGACAGCGCCACCCCCTCGCTAAGCCTCCGGGTGCGGAAGATATGGGTTGCCAGGTCCCGATCCCCGAGCTGAAACCAGCACTCCTCACCGAGCCGCCGGAGTTGCTCCAGGGCCCGCCAGCTCTCCTGCCGGATTCCCCAGCCCCTCTGCTCATCGCCGATTCCGCAGAGGGTGTAGGTGACCGAGTCGAGATCCGGGCTCACGTGCATCCCGTGGACCAAGAAGTCGTCTCCAGTGTTGCCGATGACGGTGATCTCGGCTCCCGGGACGACATCTACCAGGCCCGACAGGAAGCGAGCCGCCCCCACCCCACCAGCCAGGACCGCGATCTTCAGACCACCAGCGGCGTTCGCGGCTGAAGTACCGCGGTCCAGAGCCGATGTGCCTGACATGCCGAATGCGGGTTGGGAAGCTGCCGTCAGCCAGCAGCGGCCGGGGCCACGGATCCACCCTGAGAGCCGGGCTCCCAGCCCAGGGGCACGAGCCCAGTCCGCGCCAACCGATGGTGGCGGCCGCCAGCCCTGCGCCGGTCTGGGCCCGACCGTCCATTCGGAGCCCACGTGGCCTCCCGAGCGCCGAAGACCCCTCGGACCACTTCCTCATTGAGGACAAGAGCCTCAGGGGACGCGGCGCCAGCCCGGAGCCGCGGGTTCGCCGGAATCATGGAACCGCGACCCCGGAAGGGATCAAGTCAGCCTGCGCTGCAGGCCTTGGCGGCACCCGCGCCGTCCCCGGAGTCGAAGGACTGCCCGCAGGAGCAGGTCTTGACGGCTTGGGGATTGTGAACGGTGAAGCCGCCCCCCATCAGGCTGTCGACGTAGTCGATCTCCGCCCCTTCCAGGTGGGTCGCGCTGTAGGGATCCACGAAGACCTTGATCCCCTCCTGCTCGGTGACCTGGTCATCGCCGGCGGGGGCGTCGTCGAAGCCCATCCCATAGCTGAACCCGGAGCAGCCGCCGGGGGTGACGTAGACCCGAAGCCCCATCTCCCGGTTCTCCTGCTGCTCCAGAAGCTGCTTCAACTGGCTGACTGCCTGCTCGGAAACGCTGATCATGCTGAAACTTCCCTGAACCTGACCTGAAGCCGCTGCGTGCGGCTCACCTATTGGAGTTTAGCGCAGTCGCGGCGGGCCGTCACCAGTAGCGTTCCTCCCGCCAGGGATCGGCGCTGTTGTTGTAGCCATTGCGCTCCCAGAACCCCAGCTCGTCCTGACTGCGGAACTCGACCCCCTCCACCCACTTGGCGCTCTTCCAGAAGTACTTGCGCGGCAGCAGGGCGCGCAGCGGATAGCCGTGCTCGGGGCTCAGGGGCTGGCCGTCGTGGCGATAGGCGAGCAGCGCGTCCTCAGCCTCGGCCACCTCGAGCGGGACCGAGGTGGTGAATCCGCCGTGGCAGTGGAACTCCACGAAGCGGGCCGTGGCCCGGATGCCAGCCAGTTCGGCGATCTGGGCCAGCGGCACTCCCACGAAGTGGTTGTCGAAGCGACTCCAGGTGGTCACGCAATGGATGTCGCAGACGACCTCCTTGGCCGCCAGGGCCTGGACTTGGTCGAAGTCGAGGACGGTCTCCCGATCGACCTCGCCAAATATCCGCAGGCGCCAGCGCTCGAGGGCGTACTGGGGCACCCGCCCGTAGTGGAGAACCGGCCACTTCTCGGTCAACACCTGTCCCGGCGGCAGCCGCTCCTGGTTGGCCTCCAGCCGCGGGTCGGTCTGGCGGTGCAGGCTCCTCACATCAGCGATCGTACGGCAACCTGAGAACTCCTCGTGCCGGCGGTTGCGGCGGGCATGGCCGCCCAGGGACGGAGCCGCAGACTGTGGCTCAGTCCTCCTCGCGGCAGACGCAGAACTCGTTGCCCTCGGGGTCCAGCATCGCCTGCCACTCCCACCTCTCGACATCTGGCAAGGGGCGCCCCATCACCACAGCGCCGGACGCCACGAGTTCCGATACCAGTTGCTCCGGCGTGGCGGTGTAGAGATCGAGATGGAGGCGGTTCTTGCCCAGCTTGGGCTCTGGCACCCGCTGCAGGAAGACCGACAGGGATCCGGGAGGACCCACCAGATCAAGGTAGGGGTCCCCATCCCCACGGGTCTCCTGGTAGCCCAGGGCGGCCAGCCAGAAGGTCGCCAGGGATCCGGGATCGCGGCAGTCGATGCCGAGCTCAAGCCGTGGCCGCACCACCTTGGACAGCTCCTGGGGCTGGCGACCCGGCATTCCGGCTTGAGCCCTCAGACCTTGGGGAAACCGGGCTCCCAGCAGCCGCGCTGGTCGCGCTCGAAGTCCTGGAACACCCCGGACGCCTCCGCCTTCATGATCTCCCCCACCCGGCCGAAGATCAGGCGCAACTCCTCCTCGGCGCCTGCCGCCGTGCGCATCTGGACCACGTGGCGAAGAGTGCGCAGGTTCATGGTCATGATGATGTCGGTGCTGAGGCCGATGGGTGCCAGGCGGCGGAGCGCGGACGTGACCTCCTTCTTCACATGGAACGGAATGCCCTCTTCGTCCAGGTGGAGGGCCATGGCAGCGGATACCTGGAACTCCTCCAGGCGCTCCACCAGCTCCAGCACCTGCTGCCGGACTGGCTCCAGGACGGGCGGTACTCGAAAGCCGATGTCGACCAGGCGCACGTAGCGAAGGCTCTCCTGGCTGTAGGCCGCACCGGCCCGGTGCCGCACTATCTCGTGGGTGGCCACCCGGCTCACGTTGTGGAGTGCGAAGGTGTAGTTGGCATGCTCAAGAACGCTGCCGTGCGCGCTCTTCAGGATGTTGTTGAGGTAGGCCCGAGGGTCCTCCCGCACCCGGGTCACGTTGGGGTTCAGTCCCGGTTCCCAGCTTCGATAGCAGGTGCGTCCGGCGAACTCCACCAGAAGCTCACCGTCACCCCCGGGACCCGGGCTGTCCCTGCGCTCCAGCCAGCTCTCGCCCCCGACGGCGCTGAGGTACGCTCGCATGGCCTCGCGATCGACGGCGGGGCGCGCGATGAGGTAGATCTCCGGAGCCGTCTCCTGAGGCATTCTCAGAGAACCGCGATCAAGACCGCGGACGCGCGCCGCGGACCGCCTTGAGAGATCAGCCCAGCGCCTCCAGCATCTCGTCTATCCCCGCCCTGATGCAGGTGAAACTGGGCACGTCGCGCTGGGTGTAAGAGGATGCTTCGGTGTCCCGCAGAGCCTGGACGCAGTCGAGAAAATCGGCCGCCGAGTCGGTCTCGAATGCCACCACGAACTCCTGGTCGTCGAGCCCGAAGGAGTAGGTGGTGTTGATCTTGACGCTGGGGTACTCATGCCCCACCCGGATGTGCTCCTGCATCATCCGCTGACGGTCCTCGGAGCTCAGGGCCCACCACGCCCTGGTCTTGACGAACGGGTAGACGAACAGAAAGCGGCTCCGCCCGGGAGCCAGCACCAAGCGGTCGGTGGTGCCTCCCTGATTGGGATGTTCGGTGTCGACGTAGAGGGACCGCTTGGTCATGGAGGTGTAGCTGTGAGAGCACTCCAGGTACCCTGCCAGGGCAGTGCGGTTGAGGTCGGCAAACAGCGTCTGCAGCCGCTCCGCGTCCTCGCTGACGGCCCAGATCATGAGGTCACTATCGCCTCGGGTGCCGACCAGCGTGAAGGTGCGCAGCAGGATCCGCCGGTTGTGCTCCTCCAGCACCTGGGCCATCTCCCTGCGGTGTGCGGCCTTGGCATCAGCCGGCAGTCGCCGCCAGCCGGGGTCGACCCGGTAGAAGGCGAAGCGGACCAGCTGTCGAGGGGCAGGCCTGGTGGCGTCGCGCACCCGGACCGGGCCCACCGTGGCCAGGGGCCGAGTGGCTGTCTCACTCATCTGGAGCTGGCCTGGAAGGTGGCCAGCCGTGGCCCCTCGATCGTGATCGGCACCGTATGTCCGCAGCGTTCACAAACGTGAGCGGCGCCGCGGCGAGTCACCATCCGGCCGTCCTCCAACGCCACCTGGCATTCCGGGCCATCGACGCGCCTCCATGTGAGACCAGTCCCCCCGCAATGATCGCAGGTGTCCGGGGGCGGGTTATTCAGCACCGCCGAGTCCCTCGCCGCAGAACCGCAGGGCCGCTCTGACCATGACCTCGACCCCGATCGGCAGGCAGGCCTCATCCAGGTCGAACTCGGGATGGTGGTGGGGAGCCTTGATGCCGGCCTGCTGATTGCCCCCGCCGAGCAGGAAGTAGCAACCGGGGACCAGGCGCAGGAACCAGGCGACATCATCGCCCACGGTGATGGGCTCAGGCTCTATCAATTCGGCTCCAGGGCTGGCCCTGACCGAGGATCGGACCAACTCCGCCATCCGGGGGTCGCTGACCACCGGCGGACAGCCGGGGCCCCGCTCGGTCCGGGCCTTGGCCCCGAAGCTGGCCGCTATGCCCTGGGCCACCTCGGAGATCCGCCGCAACAGCCGGTCCCGATCCTGGACGGTGAAGGCGCGCACCGTGCCGGTCAGGGTCACGGTCTCGGGAATGACGTTGAAGGCCTGCCCGCCCTCGATCTTGCCCACGGTCACCACCGCCGCCTGGAAGGGGGATGTTTCCCGGGAGATCAGGGTCTGCAGCGCCAGGACCACCATGCTCGCGATGGGGACGGGGTCCAGCGCCTGATGGGGAAGAGCTCCGTGGCCGCCTCGCCCCTCTATGACGATGGAGAACTCATCGGCGGAGGCGAAGATGGCGCCATCGCGCACGCCCACGGTCCCGGCGGGAATCCCACTCCAGACGTGGAGCCCCAACGCCCCTTCGACCTCCGGATCCTCCATCACCCCTTGGTCGATCATTGGCTGAGCGCCACCGGCAGTCTCCTCGGCGGGCTGAAACGCCATCCTGACCCGGCCCGCTAGCTCAGAGCGCATGCCCGCCAGCAGCTCCGCCACCCCCAGGGCGACGGCCACGTGAGCGTCGTGCCCACAGGCGTGCATCACCCCGTCCACCAAGGAGCGGTAGGGCCGGTCGTCCCCCCGCTCCTGCAACGGCAGAGCATCGATGTCCGCCCTGACGAGCAGGACATGCCCCCCGGGCTTGTTCCCTTCAATGTCCGCGGTGACCGCGCACCCGTCGGCCAGCCGGCGGGGCTCCAGGCCCAGGGCGGAGAGCCGGCCGGCAATGAAGTCGACGGTGGCGAGCTCGTTACCCGAGAGCTCAGGGTGCTGGTGAAGGTGGCGCCGGTCAGCGATCAGGCTGTCGCGCAGTCCCAGGGCCAACTGGTGAACGTCGCTCACGGCAACTCCTTTGGGGTCCTTTGGAGACCATCCTCGTGCTCGAGGAGGCGGGCCAGCACCCCCTGGACGGCACTGTTGGCTACCACCCGGCCCGCGCCCGCCTGCCGCGCGCGCGGGCCCAGGTCCCGCATCAGCAGGTGGGGACCGAAGACCACGACCGGGGGCGGATCGTTCCCAGCGGTGAGAGCCTGGAGCCGGACTAGTTGCTGGTCCGCATCCCGGCTGAGGTCAACCAGCAGCAGACCAAGTCCGCCCAGGTCGGTCCCGTCCGCCACCCGCCGGAGGACGGCTCCGTGGTGAGCTGCGACGGTCTGGAGACGCGACATGACCATGAGATCCCCTCCCAGCAGCCCGATCGCGCTCACGGCAGGCGCGGGCGCCGCCCTGCCGAGCGGCGGTCGCACTCCCCGGTTGTCCACCCGAACAGGGTATATGAAGAGGAGTCTGGGTGCGGCGGACGCGGTTCAGACCAGAACCAGGGGATCGCGCTCGGCGATCGGGCCCGCCGCCACCACCTCGCAGTAGACGCCCATCATGGCGTCGCGGGTCTGGGCCAGATGGCGCAGGAGCTGCGGCCACCGTTGGTGAGTGGTCGGATCCCGGGTCGTGACCACGCAGCGGGGGCACTCCTTCGCCACCTGCAGGACCACCTGCCCCGACGCGAGCTCCGAGCCGACCCACCGGCGCTCCGACCCACCTTCTTGCCCAGCGGCCGAGATGAACAGGTTGGCCCGAAATCGCCTCGGTTCAACCTCGCGACGCAGCTCCCCGGCCAACTCAGCCACGCTGGGAAGCACGATCAGGTGCAGCGGCGCATCGTCGAAGGCGCCCCCCTCGACCTCGGCCAGGTCGAGCCGGCGCTGACAGACATCCGCAAGTCGCCGCCGGACCCGGTCCTCCCGCCACGGCGTGGGCGGTAGATCGGGCCCCGAGACCACCACCGCCCCACCCACAACTTCGGCGGCGAACAGGAGGAGCCCAGGGAAGTGTCGAGCGCTCAGGGGGTGGCCGGGGCGCCGGCCATTCCTATCGAAGGCGGCGATTCCACGATCTAATGGGAGTCCACCGGCCGTGACCTCGGCTCGGGTGATCCGCTCCCCGGCCATCGACTTCACCGGATAGCGCCAGAGCTCAGCAATCTCCATCTGGCCACCCAGATTACCGGGGTGCCGCACCGCGGCTGCGGAACTACAATCGCGGCGTGGCTGAACAGTTGCTGGTGACTCGCGACGCAGTCGAGGAGATCCGAGCCTGGCAGGTCCGTGACCAGCGGCCCGACTCGGTCTTCCGAGTCGATGTCCGGTTGGGTGGATGCCGCGGCTTCAAGCTCTTCTTCGACTTGGAGGAGACGGCCGCCGCGGACGACGTGGTCACCGAGATCGAGGGGGTCCGAGTCGTGGTCCAGGAGGATGGCCTGCCACTGGTCGCCGGTTCCATCCTCGACTTCGAGGACAGCTACCGTGGCCGGGGCTTTCGGCTGGCCAACCCCAGAGCGCGCAACGCCTGCGGCTGCGGGACCTCATTCATGGCTGATTACCCAGGGCATGACCCAGACGATGAAGGCACGGTCGTGGCGGAGGCACCGTCCCCCAACTGACCCGACGGTCAGGCCCGACCGTGGCCCCGAAGTCGGCAAAGTGACTGCCCAAGACGTCGGATGCGGACCCGAGCGTCCCGACCGGCGATGGGCGTGAGCAGCAAGCCCAAACCAATCCCCACCACCAGCCCGCGCCGAAAGCCCTTTATATAGCGCCGCAAAGGCCTCAGCAACTCCTCATCAACCGCCGTCAGGAACGCTCCGATGCGCTCCTGCGGGGTAGGCGCTTGGCTCACGCGCCGCCGCCATTGCGACTGACCAACGCCTCGATGCTACCGGCACGCTCGGCGAGCCTGCCGCCGGCCGTGCGCACGACCGGCTGGACCATCCTGCCCGCGGAGTCCGCGGCGCGGGCGACCACCCGGAGCGCGGGTTGGGCGGTTCTCCAGCCCGACCTCGCCCCCGCCACTGCGCGCGCCGCGCTCTGGCGACTGCGGAGGTAGCTGAGCTGGACAGCCGACCGGGTGTCACTGCCGCGGCGAGGCGCCACCAGGACCCCGATGGTGACCCCGACCACCATCCCGTGCGAAAAGCCCTTCAGATATCCCATTAGCAACCTCCGCGATCTGTTGGTTCGCCCCTATCAAAGCACGACCTGCAGCGAATTGGGCGATCCCAGTTGCGGCCGCGGTCCAGCTCCGACCAAGCCGACGGCCGTCCCCTCGGACCCAGAGGTCTCGGAAGGGAGCGAGGGTACCGCAGCCCCCAGGGCACCAGGATCACGCGTCCGGTCGATTCGCGGGTACCCGTGATGGTCCGCAACCGCCTCTCACTCTGGGTCGCCCGTATCAGTAGAGGGCGGCCGCCAGCTGCGATCTGCCCTCGACGGCGGCCGGGTGATCGGGGCCGAGCTGCTCGAAGGCGTAAAGGATGATCCGTCGCACCAGGTCCCGCCGCTCGCGCTGCTGCATCGGGATGAGCGCGATCCCGAGTGCCACAACCCGTGCCGGCTCATCGCTCCCAAGTGCCTCCAGCAGGGACACCTCGGTGGGGTCGCGGTCCGGCTCTTGGCCAAGGACGGCCCAGGCGGCGAGCCCATCACAGATCCGGTCCTGGGGAGCCTGGCGCGCCAACTCCGCTGCCTCGGCAAACCTACCCTCTTGGAGGAGTGCTCGGGTCAAAGCCCGGCGGGCAGGCAGATGTGAGGGGTCCAAGCTCAGGGCCTGCCGGAGCGACTCTTTGTCGCCGATCTCCACGAGCTGGTCGGCCGGGGATGGCAGCAGGCGGTTCAGGAAGGTCTTCACCGCTGACGCGGGCTGGGCCCCCACAAACTCGGACACGACGTTCCCATCCCGGAAAGCCTTGACTGCCGGGATTCCTCTGACCTGGTAGCGCTGAGCCAACTCCGGGTTGGAGTCGACATCGACGGTTCGCAGCAGCACCGCCCCGCCCATGGCGTCTGTCGCCGCCTCCAGGGTCGGGCCTAGTTGCCTGCACGGTCCGCACCAGCTAGCCCAGAAGTCGACCACCACCGGCACCGTGTGGGAACGCTCCAGAACCTCTTGAGCGAAGGTCGAGGTGTCCACAGCAAGGCGCACAGCCGGCGCCGACATGCCCATGGCTCAGGGGATGGGGCGGCGGCGATCGTCGGTCTCGACGATCCCGGTGCCGTGAGTGCATACCCGGTCTGCCCAGCCGAGATAGTTCTGGACTATCCGCACCGCCGAAGGGACCATTGAACGCCGACGCGCCTCCGCTGTGTCGGCATGGATGGACAGCGCCTCATGGACCGCCTCCACGTGGCGGATGAACTCATCGTGGGTGATCCGCGCCTCCCCGAGGGGCGTCCACAGATCGGGAGGGAAGCCCAGCGCGCGCATAGCGCGCTGGGCATCTCTCACATCGAATAGGCACGTCTTCCGCCGCCCGTCGTGCAGGAACCCACACTGCCAGGGGTCGTAAAGCGAGTTACGAGCCGGAGGTAGGTCCGGATGCATACGGCGGAAGGGACGCTGGACCGGCGGCTTACCGACGGCCTGCGCCACCATCAGGCTGCGCGAACGCGCCCCGCCCGAGGCCCCCTGGTGCTGGGCTCGATCTCGAACTCGACCTGCGACCCGCGGGTGAGCTGCTCGAAGGCGCCCCCTTCAACGCTGGAACGGTGGAAGAAGTACTCCACTCCGTCCTCAGCTGCCAGGAAGCCGAAACCACGCTCGTTGACTGACTTGATTGTTCCGATCGGCATGTACCATCTCCCGTGCCGCTATGCGGCCATCCTCGCGAGCCTAAGCGATCGACCGGCTCGCGAGGGAAGCGGCGTCGAACGGCCCCGCAAACTGAGCGCGAGGCGTCCTGAATTCTACCACAACCGGGTCCGCATCCCCGATGGGCAACACCCCGGCTGGGAGATCAGAGCCGGGGACGAGCGAACTCATCCCGATCACCACCAGAGCCGGCCTGCACTACCTCCGGCGGTCGCCGGCGGCCAGCCAGGCAAGGAGGCAGGAGACTAGCGCGAGGACCATGGCCACCCCTTGAACCCAGAGGTGGTCAGCGCCCTGGGTCCAGGAGAGCCCGAGCGCCACCAAGAAGACTGCCGCCGCCGCCAGAGCGAGGTACAGGCGGGGCAGGCGAGCGAGTCTGAGCACAGAGGCCAGTTAACCACGCCGCTACCCGGATGCCGGAGGCCATGGCGACCAGCCGTGCCCGGTTACCCGGGCTGATCGGCCCGGCGGCCCGCGGCGGGCAGGCCGGAGACGGCCGGCGCAACGGACTCCGCTTGATGCCGGGGGTGACTGCATCGGCTACGCCCACAGCGAGAACCCCGGCTGGTCCCCCCGTGGGAGTGTCGTTTGACACCCCTCTGGAATGCCACCCACCGCGTCAGGCGCTGCGGCCCAATTCGACTTCCTTGAGAAATCGCCAGGAGTCTCCCACGATCTGGTCGAGGCCCGGCTTGCGCGGTTGCCACCCGAGCTCCTGCTGGATCCGCCGACTTGATGCCACCAGCACCGCCGGGTCTCCCGCCCGCCGCGGAGCGATTCGCACGGGAATCGGCCTACCCGTCACGCGGCGGGCGCTCTCCACCACCTCGGCCACGGAGAACCCGGTCCCGTTCCCCAGGTTGAAGATGCGGTGGGTGCCGGCCCCCCCCGGATCTACGGTCTCAATGGACTGTAGCGCCAACAGGTGAGCGGCGGCCAGATCCTCGACATGGACGTAGTCGCGGATGCAGGTGCCGTCAGGAGTTGGATAGTCGTCACCAAACAGGGTCACCTCAGGATCCAAGCCAGCCGCCACCCGCAGGATGTTTGGCACCAGATGCGTCTCAGGTTGGTGTCGCTCTCCAGCCCCTGAGACCGCTCCGGCGACATTGAAGTAGCGCAGGCTCACTGCCCCCAGCCCATGGGCTCCTGCCTCATCCCTGATCATCAGGTCGACGGCGAGCTTTGAGCTTCCGTAGGGGCTGGTCGGGTCTACCCTGGCCAACTCGTCCACCGGCACCACCTCGGGCTGTCCGTAGGTGGACGCCGTAGAGGAAAAGACCAGGCGGCGCACGTTCGCCTCCCGCATGGCATCCAGCAGGTGCCGTGTTCCACCCACGTTGGTCGTCCAGTAGAGTTCAGGCCTGAGCACAGACTCTCCGACCAGGGAGCGTGCCGCAAAATGCATGACCGCATCCACGCTGTGGCTCATGGCCGACTTCAGAGCCGAGCGTTCCGAGATATCCCCGTGAAGGAACTCAACTCCTGATGGCACCGCATCCCGGTGCCCGGTCGCCAGACTGTCCAGCACCACGGGCTCGTGCCCCTCGGCAAGGAGGCTGCGAGTGACCACACTGCCGATATAGCCAGCGCCTCCAACCACAAGGACCCTCATCTCGCGCTCACCGACGCACGACCTAGGTCCATTCGCATTCCTCCAGTTGGCCACACCGGGCTCCTCCCCCGCGGCTGTCATCGTATCGACAAGGCGCCCGGCCTTCCCCCCAACACGACACCTCCGCGCGTGCGAATGGGCTTGGGCCGGATCTTCTTCCGCCTCGCCTCGACAGCTGGGCGGGCGCACGCGCCGACCCAGAGCCGACCGCCGCTCCCGCCGGCAGCAACCCTTGGACGACGGGCCCCTGCGCCGACCAGCCTCCGCGAGCCGCGGCACACAGCGTAAGTCGGATTGAGCTCCTGCCAGTCGCCACAGTCGATGCGCGTGCGCGCACCAGGAGCGAAGTATCGGCTCACAGCCCTGGCCCCAGAGCTTGGTGGACGCTGGCCGCTGTCGCCTCCCGGCTTGTTTGCTGACGCGGGAGTCAGCGGAGACATCAATGCGCGGCATTCCCCACGCCTGAGCGCCAGAACCTCTCACGCTTGACCATCGGCGCGATGGCTGCGCCGCCCGGCCCCGGTATGTCAGCTACTGGGCTTACTGGCACCGCGCCATAGACTGAGCAAGTGCCTCCGATGTCCGACTACGTCGCCCGCCTACGCGCGCTGCTGGGGCATGAGCGGCTGCTGCTCCCTGGAGTATCCGTGCTGGTGTGGAATGATCTTGACCAGCTCTTGCTGGTCAAGCAGGCTGAGGGTGGTGTCTGGAGCACTATCGGCGGAGCCGTCGAGCCTGGTGAGTCCCCCATCCAGGCGGCTAAGCGCGAAGTCCTAGAGGAGACTGGCCTAGAGGTCGAGCTGGGTGGGATTCGTGCCGTCGTCGGTGGCCCCACATACGATGTCCAGTACTCCAACGGCGACCTCTGCAGTTACGTCTCGACCGTGTTCGATGCCCGCGCAGTAGGTGGAGAGCCGACCCCGGATGGCGACGAGACCACGGCGGTCAGCTGGACGTCGCTGGAAGTGCTGCCCCACCTGAAGCTGGCCAGCTACGCCAGCAGTCTGCTCACTGAGCTGGGCCTCCTCAAGGTCAGGGACGGCCCAGACGAAGGGCACTCCATCGGCTCGCCGACTGCGCTCTCCGCAACGAACACGATCTCCCAGTGGAGCTCGATGCCTCACCAGGTCCTGGCGTCCATGGACCCGGACGGAGACTTTGAGAAGCGCCATCTGCTCAATCCCACCGTCCTTCGAATGCTGGGAGACGTTTCGGGGCAGACGATCCTCGACGCGGGATGTGGCCAGGGTTACTTCAGCCGCATGCTGGCCACTCGCGGAGCCCGGGTGATAGGGCTGGAGCCCGCACCGAGTCTGTACGAGTATTGCTTGGACCGGGAACGGGAGCAGGGGCAAGGCATCGATTACCACCAGGCTGACCTCTGCCAGACGCTTGGCCTCGACTCGCAATGCGATCTCGTAGTTGCCAACATGGTGTTCATGGCTATCTCCGACTGGCGGACTGCCCTGCGTCACTGCGTCGAGACATTGCGCCCTGGAGGCCTGTTCGTCTTCTCCCTGACCCACCCTTGTTTTGAGCAAGCCAGGCGGACATGGTCGCAGAGCGGCCATGTCGCGGTCTACGAGTACTCTGCTGCCTACGAGATACCCGGGCGCTACGCGCCAGACTTCCATCGACCCTTGGGTGCCTACCTCACCGAAGCAGCATCTCTAGGTTGCCGGATCGTGGAGGTAGCCGAGCCCACCCTGGCCCCAGAACTTGCAGCGGTCGCGCCTGAGGGCACCACCGCCTATGTGCACGTGCCACCGTTTGTGATCATCGCGGCTGCGCGCACCGGCGCACCTGCTGTACCTGACATCGCCTGAGTGGCGCCAAGGCGACCAAGGGGCGGCCGGCCCCCAGCTCGGGGTGCAGACCGTGCCCCCCCCCCAAAGGCGACCGACCGGGTTAAGAGCCAGCCCCGATCCTGGAGAAGCCCTTACCGGGCGGCGTGAGGACGCTGCCAGATCAGCCCGGGCGGCGCAGTGGGGATCGCCACGCCCGGGAAGTCGAGACCGATCCGGCCGGGTGATCTGCACCGGGCGGGGCGACGTCTGAAGGTCACGGCGGGTGGTGTCGCTCCGGTATGGTCTCCGTGGCCGGTCTCCAACCTCGGCTCACCCACCCCTCCTCGGGCGAGGTGCCCTGGCGCTCAAGCGGCCAGCCGACACATAGGGATTGTCTGGTAGCCTCTCGTCTTGCGATCTGATCTCACTGGACCCAAGCCGAGGTAGCTCAGTTGGTAGAGCACGGGTCTGAAAAACCCGGTGTCGGCGGTTCGATCCCGCCCCTCGGCACCAGTTCTTGATCTCAAGTCCATACGAGCTAGCGCCGACGCTGGAGCGGCTGACCATAGTCTTGACCACAGCTAGCTCCAACTGGGGAGGCCCAGGGGACAGACCCCGGCGAACTCCGAGCGGATGAACTCCGACCGGACGGCGGTCGGCGACGTTCGCCCAGGGACCAGGAGCGCGGTTTGTCCCAAGGGCGGCACGTCCAATTGCGTGTGCGCCGAGCCGAGCGGCCCCGATCACGGCGAGGAGTACGTCGTCAGTAAGAAGGTCGCGGGCAAGACCGCCGCAGCCCACCTCCAACCCGGTCCCGCGCTGGTCAGGTCCCAGCGGAAGGGTCCACCTACAGGCGCTTCCCCGGGGCCTGGTGCGGAGCACCGTCGAGGTCAGCAAGTGGACTTGTCGAACCCGGCCGACGGCAGACCTGGCAGCCGATCGGCGCCTGGCGGGGACCGAGGGCAAACTAAGAGGCTCTTCGTGGCGCTCCAATCGGGGTTCTCCGCCGAGGTAGAGCGCCTCAGCCAGCCGGCTGCCAGCCAGATCAGCAATCCCTCAGGGAAAGCGGCGGAGCCCGTCGACCGGGAACTCCAGGTGCTGACGCTACTGAGTGGCACGTACAGATACTCGGCATAATTACTCAGTGACATCGGTCGTCTCCTTCGCCGACAAGCCAACCCTTGAGGGTAGGCTGGTAGTCCTACGGCCAGTCCAAATAGCCGACGCGGCGAGACTCGCTGGACTGCACGAAGAGACCCTCCGGCTGACCGGCACCCACCAGCCACCTCCCAGATTGGAGGAGCTCGAGGAGTGGTACCGCTCTAGGGCCGACTACGACGATAGGCTTGACCTTTCGATCATAGAGAAGGCAACTGGCGAGTGGGCAGGAGAGGTCGTCCTGAACGACCTGAACCGCGATAACCTCTCCTGCGGATTCCGGATCCTCCTTGTGGGCCCCACTTATTTCGGCCGTGGGCTCGGCACCGGGGCCACCAGGCTTGTGCTCGCCCACGCGTTCGAATCGGTCGGCCTGCACCGGATCGAGTTGGAGGTCTACGCGTTCAACCCAAGGGCCCGCCACGTGTACGAGAAACTGGGTTTCGTCCATGAGGGCACCAAGCGGCACGCACTGCTATGGAACGGCGACTGGGTCGATGCCCATCTCATGGCGATCCTCGCCCCTGACTGGTACGAGGGTGGCGGTCCGGGTGGACATCCCCGCGCCGAACCGCACGATCGAGTCTGACAACAACCGGGGCCCACTGGCACGAACGCCCGCGGTCACGAAGGAGTGCCTCGGAAGCGAATTGAGATCGGAGCGAGTGTTGGCGGACCATGCCGGACTCTACTTCCCAGGACGGGAAGACCTGAAGGCGACGCTGGATGGCGGCCCGGCGAACCTCACCAGCACCGGGGCAAGGCGGCCCAGTCAAAGGCTACCACTTCCGGCGCGCTCGGTAGGGGCCCTGCCTCCTACTCGACGGATGCGACTTGAGGCGTCGCAGCCAGCATCGCGATGAGGTTTCTACGCCTCCGATCTACCGGTAGGTCAACAGCGTAGTAAGCTCTACCAGATGACTGTTTCTTCGCCTCGAACATGTGGCGCCGGGATCGGCCAGCAAAACCGGGCCCTTCTTGAGGAGTTGCACCGTCACGCCCGTGGCGCTTTCGACGTGGCGGAGGCATCCCGCATCCTGGGAGTGGCTCACGACGAAGCGGGCCAGCTCTTGGTCTACCTGGCCAGGCGGGGATGGCTTTCCCGGGTGCGGCGCGGCCTGTACGTGACCGTCCCGTTGGACGCTCGCCGCTCCGGGGAGTGGGTGGAAGACCCATGGGTCGTCGCCCACCGACTGTTCAGCCCGTGCTACGTCGGCGGATGGAGTGCCTGTGAGCACTGGGATCTCACCGAGCAGGCCTTCCGAACTCTGCTTGTGGTCACCGCTCGACGGGTCCGCCACCGTGACGAGGAGATCCAGGGCATCCCATTTCACCTGACAGTCCGGGATTCCGCGGCCCTGTTCGGCACGGTGTCAGTGTGGCGGGGCCAGAACAAGGTGGCGGTGTCGAACCCCTCCCGTACCGTGATCGACGTGCTCGACGACCCACGGCTGGGCGGTGGCATCCGAACCGTGGTCGATGTGGTGGGCGAGTATATGCGAAGCGAGCATCGCGACGACGGGCAGCTGGTCAGCTACGGCGACCGGCTCGGCAATTGGACTGTGTTCAAGCGGCTCGGCTACCTTTTGGAACACACGGGCGAGGATGACGCTCGGCTGATCGACGCGTGCCTGGCTCGGCGCAGCAGCGGATTGGCCAAGCTCGATCCTTCCGTCGAGGACCCCGGGCGGATCGTTCGCCGATGGGGGCTCCGGGTCAACGTCGCCCTGGGTCCGCCGGGAGGCGGCTGGTGATCGGCCGCCCCGACATCGTCGAGCGGGTCGGCGAGTGGCAGCTCACCGAGGAGGTGATCGAGAAGGACTATGTGCTGGGCTGGCTGCTCTGGGGCATCGGCGCCGATCCCGTTTTGGGCGACCAATGGGTGTTCAAAGGCGGTACCTGCCTCAAGAAGTGCTACATCGAGACCTACCGTTTCTCCGAGGATCTCGACTTCACTGTTCTTCCAGCCGGTCCCCACCGGGCCGAGCAGATCCAGCCCCTCCTAGAAGGGGTGCTCGACCGGGTCCATGAGGCCTCTGGCATCGACTTCTCGTCCCGGCCGCCCCTGCTGCGGGCGCGCCCCGACGGACTATCGGTCGAGGGCCGCGTGTACTACATTGGTCCCCGTCGCACCCCGGAGCCGGCCAGGGTAAAGCTCGACATCTCCGCCCACGAGACAGTGGTCCGTCCGCCCATGCTGCGCGACATCGCCCACCCCTATCCCGACGGGCCTCTCCCCGGACGAGTGCGCTGCTACTCCTTCGAGGAGGTCTTCGCCGAGAAGATCCGGGCTATGGCCCAGCGAGCTCGGCCCCGGGATCTCTACGACATCATCAACCTGTTCCGCCGCAACGACCTGCGGCTCTACCCCGACGTGATCCGCCGAACCCTCGCCGAGAAGTGCGCCGCCAAGGGTATTGACGTGCCCGTCGCCGCCCACTTCGTCGGCTCGCCCCTCATCGCCGCCCTGGAGGCCGATTGGTCGGTCATGCTCGGCCACCAGCTACCCGCCCTGCCGCCGTTCGAGGGATTCCTCGAAGAACTCCCCCTTATGTTCGCGTGGTTGGAGGGCACGGCCGAGTTCGAACAGCTCCCGCCCTTGCCAGTCGGCGCCGACGAGGCGGCCTGGTCGCCGCCGCCCACCGTCGCTACCTGGCGGGCTGGCGTTCCCTTGGAAACCGTCCGCTTCGCCGCGACCAACCACCTCTGCGTCGACCTTCTCTACGACGGAAGCTGGCGGCGCATCGAGCCCTACTCGCTTCGCCAAAGCAGCGCCGGGCGGCTCCTGCTTCACGTCGAGCGCACCGACGGCGGAGGGCATCGCACCTACGGGGTCGACAAGATCGCGGGTCTGCGGGTGACGACGACACCGTTCAGGCCTCGCCACCCGATCGAGTTCTCGGCCCACGGTCCCCTCCGTGCCCAGCCCCAAAGCCGGAATCCGATCGGCTGGCGAACCGGGCTTCGGCGATCACCGCTGCGGACAGCCAGCGCGCCCGTTCACCTCTACCAATGCACCCGCTGCGGCAAGGAGCTCTGCCACACCAAGCGTAACGCCTCGTTGCGCGCCCACAAGGACCCTTACGGGCACCCATGCCCAGGGCGACGAGGAGTCTATCTGGGCACCAGATGACCGCCATCTTGGTCGGGCGACGCAGCCCACCCGTGCCGCCCCGCCCCCGTGTCCGCGTGCCGTCCAGCCGAGCACACCCTCGCTGCGCGACGATTGACCGTCGCACGTAGCGATAGGACCTGGAAGGGGCGGGTGTGGGCGCCTCCGACCACACGAGCGAGAACCTCGCCGAGTCGGATCCCGCCGTGCTCGTGGATCAGCACAGCCGACTCGTCGCGGGTGACCCGGTGGCGAGCGAGGAGGTCGCCGGGAAGGTGCTTGGCCGTCTGCTCAATCAGTTGCGGCGACGGTGGCCGAAATGAGCGCCTACCCATGTCCTCTAGAACGCCGTCGTGGACTTCTTCTTGGACTCCGTGGACGCTCCGTGGCGTTTCGATCCCGCCCAGGCATCGCCGGTCGGCTGGTTGGTGTTGGCAGCCCACCGCGACGTGGTCAACGTGTACCGGTTCGGCAGGAAGCGGTTCAACCTGGACACGCCGACCGTTTCCTTCCTAACTGAAAGCGACACGGAACATGCCCACGACCATCATGATCATGAGACTACTCGATCCCAGCCCCCGCCGCTCGCGGGCCTTAGCCGCCCGAAGAGCGGGGTTTTGACCGCAGTTTTGACCACAGCGCCAACGACTAGTGGCGACCACTGGTGGTCAATGGCGGCCACTCCCGAGTTCCACGCGGACGCTGACGGATGTCGGCGGCACCGCTGGGTGCATCTGAAAAACCCGGTGTCGGTGGTTCGATCCCGCCCCTCGGCACCACCAATTTGATCACAGACTTAACCAGTCTCCCCTACTGGACCGGACCTTTGACAACAACGTTGTCAGCAACCCGGACCAGCCCCCTGCGGCGGGCCTCACTGCGTGGGGTGACATACGCCGGCTCCGGCGAGTGGGCCAAGGAGCGAAGTAGGCTGCTCTAGATCGGCTCTGCCAAACCAGTGACGTCCGAGACCCGGCGACCACCAGCGACCGTTGTCAGCGTCACATTCCCACAGCTCCGCGCCGGGTCAACGACCGCAAACTCAACCACCACAATTCCAGCGCTGGCGCAACCACTGCATCGACGCGGGCGAAAGGGCGGGTCCGGGGGATCGGCCGCCGCTATTCTGGCTCGGTGCCGTTCACGGTCATCTACGACGCCTGCGTCCTCTATCCCGCCAGCCTGCGCGACATCCTCATCAGGGTCGGCCAGGCTGGGCTAGTCCACGCCCGCTGGACAGATCGGATCCTGGACGAGTGCTTTGGGAGCATCCTGAGGAACCGACCCGATCTTCGTCCAGATCGGCTGCAGCGGACCCGGCAGCTCATGGGTGAGGCGATTCGGGATGTCGTCGTCGAGGGCTACGAGAACCTCGCCGCTGGATTGGAACTCCCCGACGAGGACGACCGCCACGTCCTCGCCGCCGCTATCAAGGCGGGAGCTCAGATCATCGTGACGTTCAACCTCCGCGACTTCCCGCCCCAGCAGCTCGGGGAGATCGAGGCCCAGGCCCCCGACACCTTCCTCTACAACCTCATCGACCTGAGCCCGGGTATCGTTGCCCACGTCATCCGAAGCATGGAGGAGGACCTGGGCAGCCGACCTGGAATTGACTACGTGCTCGCGACCTTGACGAGGGCCGGCCTCCGCAAATCTATGGACGCGATCCGCCCCTACCTCTCGTAGCCGAGGCCCTCGGCCTCCCTGGTCAGATTGCGGGCGACCTGGCGGCGGCGCTCGTCATCGGCGCGCTTGTACGCCATGAGCTGCTCGAAGCGAACGCGCCGGCGCGGTCCCACCTTGCGCGCCTCCAGCCGGCCCGTCTCGATCAGTTTCACCACATAGGGGCGCGAAACGTTCAGGATATCCGCTACCTGCTGGGTCGTCAGCTCGGCCCCGTAAGGCACCACCGTGACGGCGTGGCCGCGCGCCATCTCGCGCAGGACGTCAGCTAGGAGCACCAGCGCCTCAACGGGAACGGGGACCTGGCTCTCATCATCCAGGGTGATCGTCAGAGTCGGGGTGCGGCGATGCTCCTCGGCGAACGCCCCCATCCGCTCCGCCGCAGCGGCAGCTACATTACGATGCTCCTCCTCGAGCACCACTGGCTCGCGTTCGATAGTGGCTGTCATGTTTCGTACCTCCATGAGGCCAGGTTAGCACTCGAACGAAAGGAACGCAACGAACGAAGCAGACGAATAGGCAGAAGGGAGTGTCGGTGGGAAAGCAGGAGGGCAAACCTTAAGGCGCCCCGGATTGAGAGGCAATGAAGGGCGATGGGTCAGGCGCTCAGTAGGAGAGTAGTTCACCAATCAGGCGCTCTCGCATGTTCGAGGACTGGCGGCCCCGGACCGATCATGCCTACGGATTCAAAGAGCTCCGGGTCGCTCTTCGATACCTCGCCGCCTCGTCCACCAAGTTCGGACGAAGTCACCGTAGGCGGCCGCCATCGATGGTGGGAGTAGCGGCGGGGTCCGCCGCCTTATGACAAGATGGCACGCCTCGGCCCTCGGTACCGGCTTGAAGGCGGTGGACGGAATCCGATGGCCCAACTCGAACTCCCACCAAGGGGTCCAGATCGTGCCAAGCAGCGTGTCGGGCGGTACGGATGAGCGCTTCCGCGCGACCTCCCACTGGACAATAAGGTCCGCTCGCTGCATTGGGACCCGAGGGTCTTCCAGCAGGCGCCGAAGGATTGCCGTGGTTGCCCCGAACGGCAGGCTGCCCACCACTCTGAATGGCCGCGACGGGAGAGGGAACGTCAGCACGTCTGCGCGCAAGACCCGCACTTGACTGAAACCACCACCACGGACCACGTCCGCCAGCTTCCGAGCCCACACTGAATCCAACTCAAGTGCGATCACCTCCGCCTGACGACGCGCGAGCGCCAAGGTCATGACTCCAGGGCCTGCCCCGACCTCAAGGACCAACTGCCCGGAGTGAACGTCGGCGGACTCGACTACGCGCTCAGCCCAATCCGGATGTAGGAAGTTCTGACTGAGACTCCGCCGCCGGTCGTCGCGCGCGGTCCGCCGCAGGACGGGCACGGAACATCACCACAGTTATCATGGCCATGAGAGTACTCGATCCCAGCCCCCGCCGTTCACGGGCCTGAGCCGCCCGAAGCGCGGGGTGTTGACCACAGTTTTGACCACAACGCCAACAACTAGTGGCGACCAGAGGCGGTCAATAGCGGCCACTCCTGAGTTCCACGCGGACGCTGACGGACGTCAGCGGCACCCCTGGGTGCATCTGAAAAGTCCAGTGTCCGCGGTCCCATCCCGCCCCTCGGCACCAAGCTCTTACCCGAAAGAGCAGGATGAGCTCCCACTGGACCGAACCTGACAACCACGGTCACAACAACCGACAGCCTGGGGCCACCGCCGGGCGGTCGCGGTAGCCCGCATACCTTGCTCCGCGCGTCCCTCCTACACTTCGCCCAATGAGCAATCTGCCCACCTCAAGCCTTGTGGTACTCCTGAGCTCCCCCGATCCCCACGAACGAGACGAAATCGCGTACACCGAACTGGCACGCAGGATCGCAGGCGGGGACGAGGACCACGCCCTGGCGCGGCTCGGGGATCTGATGGCAGCCAGGTTCTCCGACCCCGAGATCCAGGTGCGCACCTTCGCCGCGCTGATTCTCGCCGAGGTGGTCGACCGCGACCGGATCACCAACCTGGCCGGCCAATCCTCCGTGACGAGGTGGCGAGACGCTTTCGCTACCTGGTACCGATCTGAGGAGGACTTGCGAGGCTGGGACGACCAACTCGGATGGCTCCATGCCATCGCCCATGGAGCGGACGCCCTCGGGGCCTTTGGGCGCTCTCCCCGCCTCGGCCCCGACGACTTGACCGGTCTGCTCGCCCTGGGCCGAGATCGGCTGCTCACGGGCACGGACGTGATGTTTGCCAACCAAGAGGACGACCGGCTGGCCTACGCCATAGCCTTGGTCCTGACCCGACAGGAGCTCGAGGCGCATCAGATCACTGGGTGGCTGGAGGGTATCAGCGAGCGGTTTGCCGCCAGCGAGGGAGGGCCAGTCCCGGCATGGGCGTCCAACACGATGCGCACCCTACGCATGCTCTATGTCATGGCTGACCGGGGCGTGCGTTTGCCGGACACGAAAGCGGGCGGACCGATCGTCGCCATCGCTCATGGCGTCGACCTGCGCACCGCTCTGGCTGACGTGCTCCGCCTGAGCTGGCCGTACCTCGGCTGATCACCTAGAGGCTCGCCGATCCAAGGGTGACCAAGAGCCTCGATAGAGACCACTCCTTCGAGCTGACATGGGCGTTCACGCTGCTCCTCGTCAGGCCGACACGACGGCAACGACCCAACTAGACAGTGAGCCGCTGGGCCGTTCAGGAAGACACCGCTGGAGGGGGTGGCTGACAACAACCGGGGCGAACGGAGGCGGACGCACCCGGACTATCGGACCCCGGTCGGCGGCTCTCTTGAGATCAAAACGGACGCGGGCGGACGGCGCTGAACACAACCTGCTAGGACTGGATGACCTGAAGCCGACGCTGGGTGCCGGCCCAGTGAACGGCTACAACTGGTGAGATAGGAGCCAAAGCCAGAGCCAAGCCAGCCGACAGAGCGGATTGAGGGCACCGACGGCGCTCGGGACCGTCGTCCCGGTGACCTGATAGTAGGCCCACGAGCTCGCCCTCGGAGGGGAAGGCCAAGCCAGCCGGCAGCCTCCCATCCGCGGTGTCCCTGAGAAGGACGTCAGCCAGCGGCTGGTACAGCGGCGCCGGTCGCTCATAGTCGAGGACTGGAAGCACGACTGCTACACCCTCTCTGGTGCGAACCCACTTTGCCTGAACCGCGGCCAAGCCAGTGGGCGGTGAAGTCCCGACAAGGACGGTGCGCTTCTCGGGTGCTGCACCGGGTTGCTGGGGACGACGAGCCGGGCCCTGGCGGCCTCGCAGCGCCTGGCCTACTCTGCGCCAATGCCTGGCGCTCGCTCGGTGTTGTGTGTCGCGGAAGGCACGACACCCAGAGCAGGCCAATAAAGCGGTCCCGGTGCAGAACCACCGACGGGACCGGGCTAGTACTGCCGCGCTATCCGAAGGCTGGGTACCGCTCCTCGGTGGCGCCGAGGCGGCTGCGATCAGTATCGCTCAGCGGCAGGCGGCCAGTACCCTTGCGGACGTACGTCGGAGTGTCCCACCACCCGGGTCGGGGAGCGCCGAGGAACTGATCGAGGGTCCACGCGGTGAACTCAAGCGCCCCTGAGCGCGGATCGGGACGATTGGGCAGCCCCACCAGCAGGTCGAGATGGTGCAGGGTGAATTCGACCACCCACGTGCCGAGCAGATCCTCCGCTTCGAGCACGTGGCCCTGGAAGGCGAACCGGCCCGACGGGGCCCCCCGAGCAGCCCGCGCCGCGGCGGCGACAACATCGGCGAAGTGGGCGATGAGCGACTCGCCGTGGCTATAGGCGGCAGCCATCGCCCACGTGGTACGAACGTCGGCGAAGCCTGGGCGGTCAGCCACTGGCCAGTCCCGCCAGTAGGAGACGAGGTCACGATCCGATGGTTTCTCAGAGGGACAGACGAGCCCGGCAAGCAGCGCTTCGGCACCCATTCGGAGGTGGACGACAAGGTCGGCGACCCGCCATCCCTCGCATCCCGTCGGTCGGATCAGCTCAGCGTCGCTCAGGGATCCCACCATACGGAGCAAATCGTCGATCGCCACGCCCAGAATGGAACGGACGTCCCCAGGAGCGCTGCTCACGGACCGCATCATCGCATAGCGTCCACAGCACCGTTCCGGACCATCCGACGGCACCCTGACCGAGCGCTTAGAGCTGCCGGGGCCAGCCCCAACCCCATGGTCCCCTGACGGATTGTTGCTGGCCCCGGGGCACCGGACCGTGGCATATGACCAATTGCCACGCGTTGCTCGTTGTAAGCGGGTCAGCCCTGGATCACCCCAGCTACGGTCAATGCCCCTGGCACTTGCGTGTGCCGACGGGGACCGGCCGGCTCAGGGTTTCACGAGGGCGATAAGGTCCTCATAGAGGCCATCGGGAGCTAGATCGAGCCCGTTTGGCCACGCCGGAGCCCCGTCTTGGTCGATCCGCACCTGGGCAAAGTACTTGGGGTCCTTGAGGGGCTCGAAGAGTTCGCCCCACAGATCTGCGGACAGGTCCACGGTCCCCTCGACGCCGTCAGCAAAGCGCAGTCTCAAAGTATAGGGCGCTACCGGCTCCACCGAGATCAGGCGAGGGTAAGGAGCTTCCATTCTTACGATCCTACGGCAGTGGCGCGATCGGAGCCAGCGGCCCGCGCTCCTGCGCTCTGTCCCAATTGGCGGACAGTTCGTCCTGGTGCTGGGCGGCCCACTCCATCACCAGTCCCAGCTGCCGCGGCATCAGCGTGCTCCGGAGCACAGCGAGCGGGTTGATGCCGATCGAGGCCTCGGCGTCTCCGTAGGCCGCGTGGAAGTGGGGCGGCCCATGCTCACGCCAACGCATGCTGATCACGATCCCGTAGAAGACACTGATCCGGGGCATCGGAGCCCAGGATAACGGCGGCTAGGGCGCTGCGGCCGCACAAATAGCTAACCCGCCGGTGAGTTCCGGCGAACCTGACCCGAAATGGACGGTGACAAGAGCGACTGTGTAGCGCTGCCTCGAGGCCAGGCGAGGCTATGGATTCGGCCACCGGCTCGTTCATACGTTGCCTGACCCCGGATTTGGGACACCACGGAATGCTGGCGAGTTGCTGAGTCGCAGAGCAGACCCGATGATCCGCGAAGGATCCCACGGTCCTGGCCAGACTTGGCACGGGGCTGACCCTCCCCGGCGCGATGATTGAGCCTGACAACAACCGGCGCGGACGGAGGCGGACATGCCCGGACAATCGGACCCCAGTCGGCGGGTCCCTTGAGATCAAAACGGACGCGGGCGGACGGTGCTGGACACAACCTGCCAGGACTGGAAGCCCTGACGCCCGACTCATCACTGACGGCTCGGGTGCCATGCCGCCATGGCACCCGAGACTGTCCCGAACGCGGCCGTGGGAGTAATCTCTACTCATGCTCTTCGGGGTGTGCCTGCCTAACGGCGGGTCCGGGGCTGATCCCCACCTACTGGCGGAACTCGCACACAAGGCCGAGCAGGCTGGGTGGGACGGAGTCTTCGTCGAGGACCACTTGGTGCATCACAGCGGAGCCCACGCTCCCACCGTGGACCCTTGGGTGGCGCTGGCCGCGATCTCACTAGCAACCGAGCGGGTACTAATCGGCACCCAGGTGACCCCACTCGCTAGGAGGCGCGCCTGGAAGGTGGCCCGTGAGGCTGTGACTCTGGACCACCTCTCTCGCGGTCGCTTCGTACTCGGTGTGGGCCTCGGTGGCGACATCTGGGAGACCGGATACGCCATGGTCGGTGAGGACACGGATCCCATGCGCCGCGCTCGGCGACTCGATGACGGCTTGACGGCACTGGCCGGACTGTGGACCGGCGAGCCCTTCACTTTCGAGGGTGAAGGCGTGCACCTTACCGAGGCGGTGTTCCTTCCACGGCCGGTACAGCAGCCACGTATTCCCGTCTGGGTGGGCGGCACCTGGCCCCGCCCGGGACCCTCTGAGCGTGCTGCCCGCTGGGACGGCTTCATACCACTGTGGAGACCAGAGCCCGATGACCACCACATTGTTCCTGCTTCTGAGGTCACCCGGATTCGCTCCTTCATTACCGAGCGCAGGGGAAGTCTCGATGACTACGCCATTGTGATCGGAGGTGCGGAGCGCAACCAGGATTGGGAAAGTGAGCGAGCCCGCATCGCGGAACTCGAGGAGGCTGGTGCAACGTGGTGGGTCGAGTACATTGCGAGTTCCGATCCAGACCAGATGCGCAGAGTGGCTGACCGTGCTCCTCTCCGACCCACTTGAGTTCGCACTCCGAATCTCCGCCCGCGGCGGCTTCAGAAATACCAATCACGATATTGCGCGCCGCCCGGAACACAGGCTGGCCGTCGACCTAGAGTCGACGTTCGGCGCTCCCATCCGAAGATGGACCTGATGTTCCTGCCACCCCCAGGGACGCTTATCAACCACGCATGACTCTGGCCAGCTTGACTATCGTGGCATGTAACTATTCAGGTACCTGGTCCAGGATCTGGGGCAGCCCGGTGAATCGAGGGGCTCAGGGTCCGGCTGGGAGCGCAGCTGGTGTCCAGGGGTCGCCGACGCAAAGACGCTGCAGAGCGTCAAAGAG
>JAJYPP010000097.1 GCA_021795235.1 bacterium | reverse complement strand
TGGTGACAGGTTCGGTCCGGCCGTCAGAGGACCGGCCGGTGGAGGAGGAGCCGCTCGAGATCCAGTGCGATCTGGTTGTGGAGGGAAGGGTCGGACGCCTGCAGCTCGCCCTTGACCTTCCGCCTGGGCTCGAGCCAACCGGCAGGGGCTGCTCGATCAAGTTGCGTCCCAAGCCGGGTGATCCACTCTCGGTCACCTTCGAGGCCACACCGAAGAGGTGGGGGGTGTACCGGCTGCCGCCGCTCACGGTCACCGCCCAGGACCCCCTCTCCCTGTTCACCTTCACCGGAACCGCAGGGGACCGCCAGCGGGTGCGGGTGTATCCCAGTTGGGGCCGTCTGCGGCGGCTGGTGCCTCCCCTTCGCACCCAGGTATACGCCGGCAACCGCACCGCCCGCCAGCACGGAGAGGGGCTGGAGTTCGCGGACATCAGGGCCTTCGTCCCGGGCGACCGCGTGCGCCGGATCAATTGGCGGGTCACAGCCAGGACCGGGGTCCCGTTCATCAACGACTTCCACATGGAACGCAACGCCGACGTGATCATCTTCGTGGACAGCTTCACTGAGATGGGGGTTGGGCACGACTCCCTGCTCTCGCTGACGGTGAGAGCGGCCACCTCCATAGCCGAGGGTCACCTGCGGGAACGCGACCGGGTCGGGGTCATAGGTTTCGGTGGACTTCTGCGCTGGCTGCTCCCGGGGATGGGCACCCAGCACCTCTATCGGGTGGTCGAGACCCTGCTGGACACCGAGGTGGTGGCGAGCTACGCCTGGCGGGCCATCGACGTCATCCCGGCTCGGGTCCTGCCTCCCGCCGCGACGGTCATCGCGCTGAGCCCCCTTCTGGACCCTCGCACAGTCGGCGCTCTGGCCGACCTCCAGCATCGTGGTTTCGACCTCTTCGTGCTGGAGATATCGGCTGAGAGCCTGCTCGGCCCCGCCGCCCAGCAGGTCGACCCGCTCGCGCTCAGGTTCTGGACCCTCCTGCGCGAGGCGCGCCGCCGCCGCCTGATGATGGCCGGCATTCCGGTGACCCAGTGGGTGCCGGAGCAACCGCTGGAGGCCGCGCTCGCCCAGGCCCGGGAGTACCGCAGATTCGCGCCTCGATTCATCGCCTGACAACCGCCGTCCTGGGGGCGACGCTGGGAGCGGTGGCCCTCGCCTACCCCGCCGCCCAGGGGCAGGGGCTGGACCGCCCGGCTCTGCTGGGGATAGGGGGGGCTGGTTTGGCGCTGGTGCTGGCGGGGCTGGTGCTCAAGTGGCGCCCCCTGATCGCCCTGGCTCTTCTGCCACTCTCGGCTCCGGTGGCGGTCGTTTTGGTCTTGCGCGGTCCGATCTACCTCGCCCCGGTGCTCGGGGTGGTCCTGCTGGTAGCGACGGAGCTCGACTTCTGGTCGATCGACGAGGCGGTGCCCGGGCCCAGCGCGGCCAGGCTTCGGGCTGGGCTCACTCTGCGGACCGTCGTGATGGCGGCCCTGGGATTGGGCCTGGGCCTGGTTGTGCTGGCGCTGGCCGGCTTGAGGGCCACAGGTGGCCTGGACCTGACCCTCATAGGCAGCGTGGCGGCGGTCGGGGTGCTGGCGCTGGCGGTCTGGCTGTTGCGCGCAAGCCTGGGGGCGAGGAACGGTTGAGTTCTCCGGCTCAGCTCCGATCGGCGGGCAAATCCGGCGGCTGGGGCCGAGCGGTCAGTGGCGGCGCCTGGTAGCCCGCCGGATCCGCATCGGAGCGAGAGCAGAGATCTCCAGGCTGGCCGCCTCGTCGCCGACCATCACGGTCGTCATTGCGGTTGGGGCCAGGTAACGGGCTGCTGCCTCACGAACTTCCGAGGCAGTGGTCCTCTGCAGCTGGCTCGAGTACTGCTCCAGGTAGCGGTGGTCGAGGCCACGCGCTCGCACCTGAGCCAGCGCGCTGGCCAGGCCAGCCTGAGTCTGCAGCATGATGACCCGTGAGCCTGCCATATAGCTCTTGGTCGTCTCCATCTCCGCCGCTGTCACGTCGGTGGTGCACAGCCGTGCCAGCTCGTGCAACAGTTCAGCGAAGGCCGCTCCCGTCACCTCGTTGCGCACCTCCATGCTGGCGACCGCGAACCCGTCACGGAGGTGGTTCTCCAGGCGGGCATGGGGGCTGTAGGTGTAGCCCTTGTCCTCGCGCAGGTTGTTCATCATCCGCGAGGTGAAGCCGCCGCCCAAAACAGCGGTGGCGATCGCCAGCGGCAGGTGGTCCGGATGGCCCTGGCTAGGTCCGCTGACTCCCATCATGACGACCGTCTGCACGGAGTCGGGACGGGGAATGAAGTTGACCTCCTCTGCTCTTAGTGGCCTGACTGCCGGCACGGCCGGCACCCGTCGGGGACCGCTCCAGGCGCTGAAGGCGCGACGCAAGAGGGCCATGGTCCTGCGCGGTTCGACAGCTCCCACAACTGTGATCTGGGCGCCCCGGGGGGTGAACGTCAGCCGGTGCAGGTCAAGAAGCGCTTGGCGGCTGGTCCCTCTGACGGCGCTGTCGCTGGGGGCTCGTCTGCCGTATGGATGTGACCCGTAGATCAGGCCCTGGAGGGTCTCGGCGGCCGGGAACTGAGCGGTGGCCCGGGCCATCCGCAAACCATCCAGCAACTTCGCCTTCTCGGTGGTGAGATCTGGAGCAGGAAAAGCGGGCTCCTGCACGACCTCGGCCAGCAGCCGGTAGAGGTCCTCCTCGGCCGCGGAGAGGGCGGCCGCATGGAGGAACAGACGGTCCTCGTCCTGATGGACCTGCAGAGATCCGCCCAGGTCCTGGATTCGCTCCGACAACTCAGCCTGGTCCATCGAGTCGGTCCCCAAGGGAATCCCCATGGCCAAGAGCTCAGAGGCAGCTGCTGACGGACCCAGGGCGGCCCCAGCCGGCAAGCTGAGTCGGAATTCCAGCCGCGGCACGCTGGGGCGGGGAACAACCATGACGGCGACCCCGTTGCTGAGCGTCGTCTGCGAGACTCTGCCTATCCGAAGGGGAGGCACGGGGCCCGGTTGGGGGACACCTTCCAGTAGGGTCTGGTCGGCAGCCGGCAGCTTGCTCATGCCCTTGCCGGTGGTTGGTCGCCGGGCTCCCAGTGCAGCACCGTCGATCGGGACTGCTTCAGCCAGCTGCGGGCGGCCCGGGCGATATCCTCCGCGCCGACCAGCTCGTAGCTCCCGGGCAACTCATCCACAAGCTGGGGACGGCGATGGATCGCTGCCATCACTCCCAGTTCCCGAAGCCGTCCCAGGCGGCTGTCGTTGTTGGCGTGGTAAGCGCTCAGCTCCCGTCTTTTGGCCCGCTCAACCTCCTCATGTGTGGGCCCCTCCTCCGCGAACCGGGCCAGCTCCTGGTCGAGGGCATCGAGAGCGGTGGCGGTGGTGACTCCGGGCCGTGGGGTGGCCTCGAAGGTGAAGAGCGCCGGACCGAGGAATTCGAAGGAGTCTCCGATGGGGTAGTGGGGACCTCCACCCACATGCAGCAGCAGCTCCCGGCCCTGCACCAGAGCGCGTTGCAGCCTCGACGAGCGCCCATCGGTCAGGATCCGCGCTGCCAGCGACAGCGCCAGGTGGTCCTCATGGCCGAAGGGAGCGGTCGGGTAGCCCACAGCCATCTGGGCGGTCGGGGCCAGTGGATCCTGATGATGGAACTCCCTTCTGGCTGTCGGGAACGGCTCGTCGAGCACTGGAGTGGGCGGCTGCTCGCGAGCCGCCACCTGCCCCAGATGGAGGTCAACCAGCTTCCTGGCTTCGTCCACGTCAAAGTCGCCGGTCAGCACCAGGGTTGCGTTGCCGGGTCCATACCAGGTTCGGTAGAAGTCGCGGGCATCCTCGACCGTGGCGGCTTCCAGGTCGGCGAACTCGCCGTAGAAGTTGTGGCAATTGGGGTAGGTGGCATAGGCGTATTGCGACAGCCACAGCCAGGAGAAGCCCCCGTACGGCTGGTTGAGGACGTTGCCTCTGACCTCCTCCTCGACCACGTCGACCTGGTTCCGCAGGGTCTCCTCGTTGAGGTCGAGCGAGCTCATCCGATCGCCCTCCAAGAAGCAGGCCATCTCCAAGGCCGAGGCGGGCAGCACCTCGAAGTAGGCGGTGTAGTCATGACGGGTGAAACCGTTCAACATCCCCCCGGCGGAGTTGATGAGGTTGCCAAAGTGGGGCTTGGGAACGTGGCGCGTTCCCTGGAACATCAGGTGTTCGAAGAGGTGGGCGAAACCAGTCCGTCCTTCCGGCTCCAGGCGGAATCCGGCTCTGTAGAAGACCCCCACCCCGACTGTGGGTGAGGACCGCTCGGAGCTGAGCACGACCTCGAGGCCGTTGTCCAGGAAGTAGCTGACGAGCTCGGGGGGGCTGAACGAGACCGAGCTAGCGCCGCCTGCTTTTGGAGCCATGGCCTCAGATCCTACCAATGGCGACATCCCTCACATCGGAGGTGGCGGTGGGGAGCGGACCCGACTGGGTTCCACTGGACCTTGGCAAGTTCAGCGATCTTCGCGTATCCGACCTCCTCGGCGACTTGGGTCGAACTGCCGCCCGCCGTCTCCGGCCCGGACACCAAACGGCCTGCGTGTAACGATCTCCTGAAGGAAGCCGCGCCGTCCCGGCACGGCATCTCCCCACCTGGTAACGTCGATCGGCGGAAGGGAGATTGGGGCTGTCCGGGTGTGCGCCGGGCACGCCAGTTGGGCCATGTCCACGGTCGCTGGTCGGCCGCAGATGCGACGGGAGAGGACGGGTTTGGCGTACTGCCGAGTGGTGCTGAGCGCACCGCGGTCACGATGGTGGAGAGGACGGGCGAGGTGACGACCCGTCCTGCGAGAGAAGCGAACGCCGCACAGGTGTGGCTTCCATCTCAGGCGCCCTGCCGCAAGCAAACCCGTTCACCTCTGGAACAGCCGCGGGTGTTCTCCTGGCTCGACCTTCGCAAGGGGCCAGGGCGCAAACCCTGCCTGCCGAGGTCGGCCGCCAGTTGGGACTCCGAATCACAGTTTCTTGAGCCAAGCAGGAGCCAAGCCCGTGATCGCCCGCGGCCAGAGTTGGGGCGCCCGCCGGGCAGCTTGCTCAGCACCTGCCCAGCCCCGCGAGACCAGCATCTCCTGAGGTTGCAATCTCCACCAGAGCGCGGGTCGTGAGGGTATCCTCGCCCACCACCGAGCGGACGTCGATGGGTGACCGCTCCTGCGGGGTGCTCACCTCGGCGCTCGTCCAGGTCCTGTTGCCGGCCATTGCCAAGCGATTGGGCCCAATGCGGATGGGACTCCGGGTCGGGGACCCCAACTGCCCGGGACGTCGGTCAACACTTATAAGAGGTGTCGGACCGCATGGAGTCCTCATCCTGGCCGGTGCTGTCGGGGCGGCTATGGCCGCCTTGACGCCGGCGGCGGTGCTGGCCGCTCCACCAGGTGGTCCCCCGACCCAGTCTGCTTCCGCTGATTCCGTTTCCGCAGGTGGCGCATCCGGAGCAGCGACGACCAGCAGCTTCACCTGCTCGATCGGCGGGACGGTCAGCACGATTGAGACCGCCTCCAACGTGGTGCCCGATCCGGTGCTGGGAGGCGGTGCCACCCCGTTCCTCAGCGAACCCACTATTGCCACCACCCCGGCCAACCTGCCCGCGGGAATGCTCGGCATCACCGCAACTGGGCCCACAACCGGCACCATCTCCAGTCCGGCCGTCACCTTCGCCGCCGGATTCGCCGACGAGACAGAGCTGTACGAGGTTCCCAACACCGCAACTGTAGGGCCGGCGCCCGATGGGTCCCCCGGTGCCTTCGACACCTCTCAAGGAGCCCCCCTGAACGCCCTTCCGCTCGGGACCATCACAGTCGCAGGAGCGACCCACACCGGCGCTGGCCTTCCCTATGCGCAGGTGTTCCCGGTCCTTAATGGAACACCCAATTTCACCGATCCGCTGATACCGGGAGGCATCCCCACCAGCGTCTACTACCAGAGCTACTCCAACAACCCAGGCGCCTGGATGCCGGGCGGCGAGCAGCCGCCCTCGCTGTGTGGGGGCAGCCACGAGTATGCGGTCATCACCTTTGACACCGCGCCCTATGTTGGCAGCGAGCTGACAGCTGGACAGCCCTACGCCGCCTACCTGTTGGTGAGGGACACCGACACCTCGGGGCCTCTCTCCAATCACATCTGGTACTTCCAGGCCGCCGCGCCACCCTTGCCACAGCCAAGCCTGGCGGTGACCGTGACCAACGACGCGGCCGGGCAGGCGGTCTACAAGCAGACTGAGACAGCGTCCGCGCCGGGCGAGAGCGTGCCCTTCCAGGTGAATGTCACCAACACCAGCTCGGCCGAAGAGACGGTAGGGACTATCACCCAGGGGTACGGTGGTGCCTCCACTCAGGTATGTCAGGAGAATCTGGGCCAGATCCTGAGCCCAGGTGGCTCCGTAGCCTGCCGCTTCACCCTCGCCGACTTCTCGCCGCCGAGTGGTCAGAGCCTCACCGACACCGTGACGGTCGACGTGGCCCAGCTCGGCGACCCGACCAATGTGGCGGCTGGGCAGAGCAGCTCGACCGTGACCACCCAGGCTGCTCCGTCACCGCCAATCACGGTCCAGGTAGCAGAGACCAACGACGCGGCCCAGCAGGGGATCTACCAGCAGACCGAGACCGCGCCCGCCGCAGGGGCCCCGGCCCCGTTCCGGGTCATCATCAGCAACACCAGCCGGGTTGCGGAGGAGATCAGGTCCATAACGGATTTCTATCCAGGCCACACTCTCCGCGAGTGCTCTGATCTCCTGGGGGCAACCCTGACCGTGGGCCAGTCCGTCGATTGCAGCTTCACGATCGCAGGCTACGCCCCAGGGGCCGGGCTGAGTCTGACCGACACCGCGGTGGTGGGCGTCTCTCAGGTGGGCAATCCCGGCAACACTGGCAGTGGCCGTGGGGCCTCCACTGTCGTCACCGCCGCCCCGGAGCTCACCGTGACAGAGACCGTCGGCGCCGCGACGGCCAACCTGGGACAGTCGCTCAGGTACACGATAACGGTGACCAATCATGGGACAGCTGCGGCGCGAGACGTCGTGATCCGGGACGTGCTCTCGGGAACGGCCGGCTACAGCGCCAATGATGGCACCGGGGGCACCCCAGATTCCTTTGCCGGGGCCCCGGTTGTGCCGGTCACCAAGACCGCAGTCGGCGCGTATGAATGGATCTACCCGACCGTGGCCGCCAATGGCGGCACAGCGATTGCGACCTACACGGTCACCATCGAACCTCCTGGGTCTGCGGCGGCGATCTCGAATGGGAAGGTCACACTGGTTAACACCGTCTCGGCGACGACCGCCATCGGCTGCAGCCCCGCCAGTTGTCTCACCCAGGTGACCACCGTGGCCGGGGTACCGGCGGGGTCGGTCCAGGCGGCCAGCACCAGCGGTCCAGGGACTCCCTCCACCGGCACGCACCTGGCCCTTCTCCCCGCCGGGATTCTGGTCCTGCTCGGACTCGCCCTGATGGGGATCGCAGCGGAGATCCGTCCCAAGGTAGGACCTGGCCCGACCGGCTCATCGTCAGTCCCGCCGCGGCCCATGGCGGGGACCTGGCCCCGGGTCTTCGGGGATGGCGGAAAGGCGCGAGCGCAATTGGACTCAGCGTGCTCCCAGAGCGAGATCAAGGTGGGCCATGACCGTCCCACCATGACGCCGCACCATCCGGGCCGAGGGGACCCCGTCGCCGGCCTCGACCAGCTCTTCCCTGCCCACCCGTCCAGCGCCCTCAGGCTGCATGGACTGCCGCCCTATGTCGGGACACGCGGGCCCCGCGCGGTTGGCGACAGTGCCGCCTGCCTGTCCCTCGACATCCGAACGAAGCCCCCCGCTGAGTCCGAGGCACGGTTGGCGTACGAGGACCGCTTCCAGTTGGAGGCTCCATGCCACTTCACGCACAGGCGGCGATTGCGCCGCTGCTGGTGGGACGCGTGTCTGGCTGGCTGGGACTGGACAAGCGCTGCACGTCGGCGGCTCTCCGCTCTCGGGATGCTTGCCGACAGGCGGAGTCCAAGGTGGGAGATCCATTGGCTTGGGTCTCGAGACGGGCCTACAAGGTGCGGCATCGGCCCGTCGTTCCTGTGGAGAGGTCATCGCCAGTACCGATTGGGAGTCGCCGCACGACCCCCGGGCTCGTCGACATGTCCCTCATTCCATCCGGTCTTATCGCATCGAACGATTACCTATCCGCGACCACCCACGCGGCACCGCGCGTCTGGGTGACCTGCGGCGGCGTCTGTTGGCAGGTTTCGCTTGCCACCCCCAACCCTTCGCCTGCGCCGTCGCTGGACGCAGCAAACGCCTGCATTATTTGCAGCCGTCGGTGCCTCCGAAGCACGCGGAACTCGCAGGCTGCCAATGTCCCCGCAAGCGCGGACAGCGCCGACGGAGATTCGGCAACGTCGGGACTCTTTGCGACGTTTCTGCTTGCCCCGCTGGCCCGCTGTTAGGAACGCTTCACCTCTGGGCGTCACTCAGGGCCGGTGTAGTGGCTCGCTTTTCGCTGACCGCTGCTCGACGCAATTTGGCTTGGAGTGGGCCTGTTAGAGCACAACGCGACTGGTGCTGCTCAAGAGACACTACGCCGGCGCTGCGCGCTTGGGCCGGCGACGTTGCGTGCAACTCCGCGGGCGGTTTGCGTTGTAGCGTCTGCGCGGTGCTGGGCTCGACCCCCGCGCCAAGTGTCAACGGGACCAAGGGTGCGCACACCCGCCCGACCCCTCCGATCCCCACTCTGTGGCCCGGTTTGGATTGGCCCTGGTGACGGGCAGTCTCCTGGTCACAGTGGGATCGGGAAGACGCGCCGCCCCGCCTGAGTAGACTCTTCTGGCGGTAACACCGGGCTCGCGGCTGGACCCTGGGGTACCCATAGGGTGCCCCGGTCCCCGGGGGTGTTTGGTGGCGAGAGACCAAAGAGGAGGACAGGTGGTCGATACGGACGCGGGGTTCCTCGAGTACCCCTTAGACCTTCTTGCGGACGCGGCTCGGTCGGCCATGGCGAATGTCCCAGGGCTCGAGTACGGCGACCTGCGCATCCATCGCGATCTGGTGCAGTGGATCCACGTGCGCGAGCAGGAGCTCATCTCGCTCAGCGACTCTCAGCCCAGGGGCTTCGGCGTCCGCGTGATCGTGGACGGTTCCTTCGGATATGCCGCCGCCAGCGAGCTGAGCCCTGAGGCGGTGGTGGCGGCTGTCGGCTCTGCTGCTGAGATGGCGCGCTCGCTCAGGCCGCTTCTCGCCGAGCGGGTCGAGCTTGCCCCGGAGCCATCCCATCAGGCGACGTGGGTCTCCCCCAGAGCCATCAACCCCTTCGAGATTCCGGCTGAGGAGAAGGTGGGGTTGATGCGGGAGGCGACCGCGGCGTCGCTCAGCGCGGGGGCCAAGTTCGCCGAGTTCTACATCCAGCAGGTGCAGGAGAACCGCTTCTTCGTGAGCCTCGAGGGGTCGCGGATCCTGCAGGAGCGAGTCCGTGTGCACCCGGTCCTGGAGGTCGGCATGCCGGATGAGAGCGGGTCCGGTCTGGTCGAGACGATGCGCTCCATGTCGCGCCCGGTGGCTGAGGGGTGGGAGTACGTTTTGGGCTACGGCTTCAAGGAGGAGGCCCCCCAGCTGGTCGAGCTGCTGCGCGAGAAGCTGGCCGCCCCCTCGGTGGAGGCCGGTCCTCACGACCTGGTGATAGACCCATCCAACCTGTGGCTGACCGTCCACGAGTCGGTGGCCCATGGGACCGAGCTGGATCGAGCCCTCGGCTACGAGGCCAACTTCGCCGGCACGACGTTCGCGACTCCCGACAAGGTCGGCAGCCTGCACTACGGATCCTCTCTCATGCACGTCACCGGCGACCGGGTGCAGCCTCTGGGCCTGGCGACTGTGGGATACGACGACGAGGGGGTGGCGGCCCAGAGCTGGGACATCATCAAAGACGGGGTGCTGGTGGGATACCAGCTCAACCGTCAGATGGCGCGCAAGTTCAACCTGCCCCGCTCCAACGGCTGCGCCTTCTCCGACAGCTGGTCCCATGTGCCCCTGCAGCGAATGCCCAACGTCTCCCTGCAGCCCGACCCCGACCGCGACACCACCCTGGATGATCTGATCGGCCAGGTCGATGAGGGCATCTACATCGTCGGCGACAAGTCCTGGTCAATCGACCAGCAGCGCTTCAACTTCCAGTTCACCGGCCAGCGCTTCTACCGGATCCGAGGGGGGCATCTGGCGGGTCAGGTGCGCGACGTCGCCTACCAGTCGCGCACCCCGGACTTCTGGGGGCGCATGGAGGGGATTGGAGGGCGGTCGAGCTGGCGCCTGGAGGGGGCCATGAACTGTGGCAAG
This sequence comes from bacterium, assembly GCA_021795235.1. GTDB lineage: Bacteria > Chloroflexota > Dormibacteria > Aeolococcales > Bog-877 > AG-12. The sequence goes on along the minus strand of JAJYPP010000097.1, from coordinate 231 downwards.
GGGCAGCCCGAACAGGTGGCCCCGGTCTCACACGGTTGCCCGCCCGCGCTCTTTCGAGGGATCAACGTGCTCAACACGCGCAGCGAGGGACGCTGATGGATCTGTCGAAGCTGGTGGAGACCGGGCTGGAGGCGGGAGCCGCGGTGGTGATCGCCAGCTCCTCCAGATCCGTGAATTGCCGTCTTGCCAACAACACCGTGACCACCAATGGGATTGAGGACTCCACCTCCG
>JAJYPP010000096.1:8662-10603 GCA_021795235.1 bacterium | reverse complement strand
AAGGCAAGCGCAAGGGGCGCAAGGTCGGGTTTCCCAAGTTCAAGTCCCGCAATCGCGATCAACCACGAGTGCGTTTCAGCACCGGGACGATGCGCTTCGAGCCCGACCGCAGGACCATTGTGGTCCCGGTCATCGGCCCGCTGCGCTCAAAGGAGAACACCCGCCGGGTCGAGCGCCACCTTGCCAAGGGCAACGCCCGACTCATCTCCATGACTCTTTCCGAGCGATGGGGACGGCTGTTCGTGGCGGTGAACTATGCGGTGCGGACCAAGGTCGTGAGTCCTTCCCGGGCTCCGGTGCGGCCGGGGTCGAGAGCCGGAGTCGATCTCGGGATGAGAGATCTCGCCACCGTCGCTGACACCCAGGGCGTCATCACCATCTTCCCCAACCCCACGCCCCTGCGAGCCAGCCTGGCTGAGCGGCGCCGGACGGGGAAGCAGCTTTGCAGGTGCATCCCCGGATCTCGCGGTCATCGGGCGGCGAAAGCCAAGCTCGCCCATCTCGATCGCAGGTGCGTCAACCTGCGCCTGGAGTCCCACCACCAGTTCACGCGTTGGCTGGTGGACACCTACAGCGAGGTCGTGGTCGAAGATCTCGATCTCGCCGCCATGAAAGCCAGCATGGGGAGAAGGGCATTCCGTCGCTCGGTCAGCGACACGGCCTTGGGTCAGATCCGACCCATGCTCGCCTACAAGGTCGAGCGAGTCGGGTCGAAGCTCGGCGTCGCTGATCGTTGGTTCCCCTCCAGCCAGGTACACCACGGCTGTGGTTGCCGACTGGTCGCGAAGCACAAGCTCGACAAGATGCTGATGTGTGCTTTCACTGGGGAACTGATCGACAGGGATGGCAACGCGGCCCAAAACCTCCGCGACTGGCCGGACCATGCCAGTTGTGGCTCAGTTGGAGCCACGGCCCCGTTCGTTCTCGGGCCATCTCCGGATGGTACAGGCGACGGCTCGGATGCTCGGACGACCGGGCACCTGGGGAGTGGACGTAAGACCGGCGCTTCGGCGCGGGCGGTTCGCGGTGAGGCCAGAACCGAACCCAGCCATGGGGGAGGAACCCCGCAAGGGGTGCCACAGCCGTGGGCTTCCCAGAGTTCACTCAGATGCAGTGGCAACGGCAGTAGCCGGTTGTGATGGAGCTGAACATGGTCGAGGCGATCGGCCGTGGCCTGGGGCAGATCCTGGAGCAGGACCCCCACTCGCTGCTGCTGGGGGAGGATATCGGTGTCAACGGAGGCGTCTTCCGTGCCACCGCGGGTTTGCAGCAACGTTTCGGGGACGGCAGGGTGGTGGACACCCCGCTGGCCGAGGCCGGGTTCGTGGGGGCCGCGATCGGCATGAGCATGGTCGGCCTGCATCCCATCGTCGAGATCCAGTTCGACAGCTTCGTCTATCCCGCGCTGCAACAGCTGATCGCGCATGCGGGTCGCTATCGCTGGCGCACCGCCGGCGCCCAGGGGCTGCCCATGGTGCTGCGACTGCCCTACGGGGGTGGGACCAAGGCGCCCGAGCTGCACTCCGACTCGCCGGAGACCATCTTCAGCCACGTGCCCGGCCTGAGGGTGGTGGTTCCGGCAGATCCCCTGGGTGCGGGGGAGCTCCTGCTGGCGGCAGCCGCCTGTGGCGATCCGGTGATCTTCATGGAGCCCAAGCGGATGTATCGCAGGGGCCGTCAGGCGGTGCCCGAGGTGTTCACGGCCTGTGAGCTGGATCGCGCGGTCACAGTGCAGGACGGCGAGGATTTGACCTTGGTCGCATACGGCAGCATGCTCGATGTGGCCACCAGGGCTGCTGCCGTTCTGGAAGCTGAGCGGGTCTCCGCCATGGTCATCGACCTGCGCAGCATCTACCCGCTTGACCGGGACCTGCTGTTGAGCGCGGCCCGCCGGGTGGGCCGGATGGTGGTGGTCCAGGAGGCGCCCCGGCACTGCGGCAT
>JAJYPP010000096.1:0-8562 GCA_021795235.1 bacterium | reverse complement strand
CTGCCATCTGTGCGCAGACTTGCCCGCGACCGCGGCATCTCCCTGGACGAGATCTCCGGCAGCGGGCCGCAGGGCAGGGTCCGCATGGCCGACCTGCCATCTTCGGGAAGGCGGGTTCCTCTGCGCGGCCCGCAGAGGGTCATGGCCCAGCGGATGGCGCTGGCGCATCGGCATGTGCCCCAGGTGACGGTGGTGCTGGAATGTGACTTCACGCAGGTGGAGGGCTTCCTGGAGGCACCAAGAGGGGACCGCCAGGTTGCCCACACCATCCTCGGTCTGGTGGCGCTGGCGACCGTGGCCGGGCTCCGGGAGAGCCCGATCTTCGACTGCAGCTTTGACGAGGACCGCATGGAGCTCGTCTATCCCGAGTCAACCAACCTTGGCATCGCTGTGCAGACCAAGGAGGGATTGAAGGTGGCGACCATCCGGGATGCCGGCCGCCGGGATCCGTCTCAGCTGCAGCGTGAGTTGGACCGCCTGATCGCCGCCGCCAGGGACGGGTCCCTGCCTCCGGCGGATCTGACCGGATCCACCTTCACCATATCCAGCGGGGGCAAGCTGGGGGGACTCATGGCCACCACCTTGGTCAACTGGCCCAACGTGGCGACCCTGGGGCTGCATCAGATAGAGGCTCGACCAGTGGTCAGAGCAGGCTCTGTGGTGGTGGGGCGCTGCGCCAATCTCTCCTTGTCCTTCGACCATCGCGTCATCGACGGCATGACCGCGTCCGCTTTCCTGTACGAGCTGCGCCAGCGGCTCTCGCGGCCAGAGGAGCTGGTCGGTGCGGGCAGCTGATGTTCTCGAGCAGTGCCGATAGGCACTGAGCACGTTCTGGGTCGTGCCGAGACCGGGAGTTGAACCCGGACGAGCTTGCGCTCACTGCCCCCTCAAAGCAGCGTGTCTACCATTTCACCACCTCGGCCAGACGGGGGAATCTTAGCGAATCCGGTCGATCCCGCCCGCGCCTCGCGATTGCGACGATGCCGGCGAGCTGCGAGCTCATCCGGGCGCCAACAGATGAGGTGGCACAGGATGAGCGGCCACCCGGGATCGATACCGCGATCCAGATGGGAGGCCCGAGCGCCCACGCCGGCGCATTGGGTGCGACGTGCTGGAACTGACCGCTGTCCTGCCCAAGCACAAAACCCGCGGCCGGGTGCTCACAGCGCGCTCTTGGGAATGCGCACTGGGGTCGGCGCTTGGTCGGTGCCTGTCACTTCGGGTTCTCAAACCAGACTCTTCGTGATACGCTGCCCTGGTCTTCGGGGCAGGGTGAGAATCCCGACCGGCGGTGACAGCCCGCGAGCTTGGCCTGGTTTCCCAGGTGAAGCAGGATCCGGTGTGATTCCGGAGCCGACAGTCAGAGACCCAGGGCCACGGGCCCGGTCTTGAGTCTGGATGGGAGAGGACGGTCCCTGGGTTGCACCCCCGGGGGCGACTCCCTGCCCGTTGTGCGAGGAGTCGACCGATGGGTGACCAGGGCGAGACGGCAGACTGGATGGGGCGAACTCTGGAGTTGGCCGCTCGGGCGGACTTCCAGACATCACCCAATCCGATGGTGGGCGCCCTGGTCGTCGGTGACGGCTCGGTGGTGGGGTCGGGATACCACGCCCGCGCCGGCCTGGCGCACGCGGAGGTGGTGGCTCTGGAGCGGGCAGGGGCTGCGGCCCGAGGGGCCGACCTGTGGGTCAGCCTCGAGCCGTGCTGCACCAGCGGTCGCACCGGCCCGTGCACCGAGCGGATCATCCATGCCGGGATCAGGCGAGTGCATGTCGCCACTCAGGACCCCAATCCCCTGGTGTCGGGTCGCGGGATCGCGGCCCTGCGGGAGGCCGGGGTGGAGGTGGAGGTCGGAGAACGGGAGGCGGAGGCCAAGCGCCTGATCGAGCCCTACTCGGTCTGGGTCACAACCGGGCTGCCATTCATCTCGATCAAGGTCGCCATGAGCCTGGACGGCAGGACGGCGACCGCGAGCCGGCAGTCACAGTGGATCACCTCTGAGGAGGCCCGCGCCGAGGCGCATAGCTTGCGCCACAGTCACGACGCGGTCCTGGTGGGCTCGCAGACGGTGATGGACGACGACCCGGCCCTCACAGCTCGCTATTCGTACGAGGGCGGTCGCCAACCGTGGAGGGTGGTGCTCGACGGCCGTTTGCGCACCCCGCCCAGCAGCCGGTTGCTGGCCCCGGGAGGAGGTCCCGTGGTCATCTTCACCAGCCCGGCTTCCGCACCCCGCCGTGGACTATTGGAGGCAGCCGGAGCCAGGGTGGTGCCGGTCCCTGGTCGCCAGGGCAGACCGGCGATCAGGGCCGCTCTCAACCGGCTGGCCAGGATGGGCGTCGTCAGCGTCCTGGTGGAGGGCGGTCCAACCCTGCTGGCGTCCCTGCAGGAGGAGCGGCTGGGCAACCGCCTGGTGGTCTTCATGGCCCCCACCGTTCTCGGCGGGCAGGAGGCGCCAGGCGCGTTTGGTGGTGAAGGTGCGGCGCTCATCTACCAAGGATGGAGATGGCGGTTCACGCAGGTGACCGCGGTTGGAGGGGACCTGCGCATCGAGGCCGAGGCGGCCTGATGTTCGCGGGCATCGTGAGCGAGTTGGGGCGGGTTTCCGAGGTCCCGGTCCCGGGCCGCGAACGCCTTGTCATCACCCACCGACCGGGGTGGGGGCGGCTGGCGGTGGGCGACAGCGTCGCCGTCAACGGCTGCTGCCTCACCGCGGTATTCGTCTCGGAGACCTCCCTGGTGGTAGAGGTCATGCCGGAAACCCTGCGCCGGACAGCGCTCGGTCTGCTTGCGGTGGGGGACGCGGTGAACCTGGAGGCCGCGCTGCGGCTGCAGGCGGCGGTCGGTGGGCATCTGGTCAGCGGCCATGTGGACGCGGTGGGCAAGGTGCTGGCGGTCCGCCGCGAACAGAACGCGGTTTGGCTCTCCCTGCTGGCGCCCCCAGCGGTGGCACGTTACTGCGTCCCTCAGGGATCGATTGCCGTCGACGGCTGCTCCCTCACCCTGGTTTCGGTAGAGGATCACGAGGATGGGTCGGCATCGCTGGCGGTCTCCCTGATCCCCCACACCGTAGAGGTCACGCTGGCGGGGCGGTACGGTCCCGGAACCGTGGCGAATCTGGAGGCTGACCTTATCGCCAAGCTGGTGGAGCGCATGACGGGCCCGTACCTCCTCGCCCCAGCCCGGGGTGGCACGGCGGGAGACCGGTGATGCTGCCGAGCTCCGTTCAAGCGGCGGTCGAGACCTTCGCGAATGGGGGATTCGTGATCGTGATGGACGATGAGAGCAGGGAGAACGAGGGCGACCTCTGCCTCGCCGCCGCGGCCGCGACCGCAGAGCGGGTCAACTTCATGATGACGCGGGGCCGAGGTCTCATCTGTGTGGCCATGGAGCCGGCTCGGCTGGACCAGCTCGGGCTGCCGCCCATGGTGATGGAGAACACCTCCCTGCACCACACCGGGTTTGCCATCTCGGTGGATGCGACAGGGCCCGGCGTGACAACGGGTATCAGCGCAGGCGACAGGGCCATCACCATCAGGGCGCTGGCCGATCCCAGCTCTGTGGCCCAGGACTTCCTGCGTCCCGGGCACGTCTTCCCGCTCCGGGCCCAGCCGGGTGGAGTGCTGGAACGCCGAGGGCACACCGAGGCGGCGGTCGACCTAGCCCGGATGGCGGGGTTCGAGCCGCCGGTGGGAGTGGTGTGCGAGATCGCCAGCGAGGATGGGTCGATGGCTCGGCGACCTGAGCTCGAGCGGTTTGCCGAAGAGCACGGCATCCCCATGCTCACGATCCAGGACCTGGTCGCCCACCGCAGACCACCGGGAGTGTTGCTGGAGCGGGGGCCGATGACGAGGATCCCCATGCGTGGGCGGGAATGGCAGGTGGTCGGCTTTGCCGATCCGAACACCGGCCTGGTCCATCTCGCGGTGCTGCTGGGGGGGCTGCCATTGCCGGAGCCGGTCTTGGTCAGGCTCCACAGCGAGTGCCTGACCGGGGACGTCTTCGGGTCCCAGCGGTGCGACTGCCAGGCCCAGCTTCATGCCGCCATCGACGCGATTGAGAGGGCGGGATCGGGCTTGGTGGTGTACCTGCGCCAGGAGGGCCGCGGGATCGGCCTGATGGACAAGTTGAGAGCCTATTCGCTGCAGGACCAGGGGTTGGACACGGTGGAGGCGAACCTGCGCTTGGGACTTCCCGCTGACGGGCGCGACTACCAGGTTGGCAGCCAGATCCTCGCCGCTCTGGGGGTGAGCCGGATCCGGCTCCTCAGCAACAATCCCCACAAGCACCGGGCCCTGGCCGCCGACGGCCTGGAGGTGGAGGCCCGGGTCCCCTTGGAGATCTCCCCCAATCCGCACAACGCCTCCTACCTGCGAACCAAGCGCGAGAAGATGGGCCACCTGCTGACCGGCGCTGGACGCGAGGAGAAATGATGCGGGAGATAAATGGGGCGTTGGCCGGGGAGGGGGTGCGCTGCTGTTTGATCGCGGCTCGTTTCAACGAGACGATCGTGGGCCAACTGCTGCAGGGTGCGCTCCGAGGACTGCGTCAGCACGGGGTTGCCGAGGAGGACATCGAGGTGGTTTGGGTTCCGGGCGCCTTTGAGATCCCGGTGGCGGCGGCCGAGCGCATCCATGGGGGCGGGGTGGACTGCCTGATCGCCCTGGGGGCCGTGGTCCGCGGCGAGACGCCTCACTTCGAGTATGTCGCCTCGGCCGTCGCCTCCGGCATCGCCGAACTGGGGGTCAGGCATCGGGTCGCGACCGGGTTCGGGGTGCTCACCGTCGAAACCGTCGATCAGGCCGAGGCGCGGGCCGGGGGCAAGCTGGGGAACAAGGGCTGGGAGGCTGCGGTGGCGGCCCTTGAGCTGAACTCCGTCCTGCGGCAGCTGCGGGCCTGAATCAGGCGGTCTTGGTGGTGGTGCGAAGGCAGCGGGTACAGACCCGCATCTTCTGGGCCACGCCGCCCCCCTTGGGAGCTATGTGGGCCGTCACCAGGTTGGGCATGAAACGCCGCTTGGTGTGGACCTTAGAGTGGCTGACATTGTTGCCCGCCACCGGGCCCTTGCCGCAGATCTCGCACCGCTTGGCCATGGCAACCTCGTTTCAGTGATCATGGAAGCACCGGCCCCAGCGCGGGTCGGGCGTATCATTCCGGCCGCAGTTTACCAGTCGGAAGCGACCGCGCCGGCGGCGTAACTCGACTTCGCCTAGACCAGCCAAGGAGAGATCGTCCACTTGCCCACCAATAGCTCGCTTCTCAGGACCCATCCGCTGGGGTCTGTCGAGCTCTCGCCCAGGGTGGTCTCCACCCTGGCGGCGCGGCTGGCCTCCGACTGCGAAGGGGTGGCTGGGATGTCCGGTCGAGGGCTTCGGGATGGCATCGCCGAGCTCCTCAATCGGGAGAACTTCGAGCGCGGCATCGACCTTCGGATAGAGGACGCCGGGGTCCGTTTGGAGCTTTTCGTGATAGTCGAGCACGGGGTCCGCGTCCTCGATGTCGCCCACACCCTGATGGGTGCGGTGGCTGCGGGACTGGAGCGGCACCTGGGCGTGCGGGTGTTGGAGGTGAATGTGAACGTCCAGGGGATCCGGGCTCGCGAGGGGGACGGCCTTGGCCACTAGCAGGGTGTTGTCGTCGCTCCCCAACGCGGTTTCGGGGGCCGGCCTGCGCTACGGGCTCGAGCGTGCGGTGGGCCGCTTGCTGGAGCAGCGCGACCGCATAAATGACCTCAACGTCTTCCCGGTGCCGGACGGGGACACCGGCACCAACATGCACCTGACCCTGGAGGCGGCGCTGGCCGAGACTGCCCAGCTGCCGCCCCAGGCATCGGTCGCGGCAGTCGCGCAGGCCGCCGCCCACGGATCCCTGATGGGTGCCCGCGGCAACTCCGGCGTGATCCTCTCCCAGGTCCTGCGCGGAGTGTCGGCCGGCTGCCAGGCAGCCGAGGAGATGGGCCCGGAGATGCTGGCCCATGCCCTCGAGCAGGGGTCGACGGTAGCCTACGCGGCGGTCAAGCGGCCGGTTGAGGGCACCATCTTGTCGGTGGTCCGTGACGCCGCCCAGGCCGCCGTCCGGTCGGCCGCCAAGGGACAGACCATCGCCGAGGTGCTGCAGGCGGCGGTGGCGGAGGCTTGGGATTCGGTCGAGCGCAGCCGTGAGCTGCTGGAGACCCTGCGCGAGGCAGGGGTGGTGGATGCCGGAGGGTTTGGCCTCGCGGTGATCCTCTCGGCCCTGTCCGAAGCGCTGGGCATTGGCCAGTCCGCCTGGCCGGACGCGCTGGCGCTGGTCTCCTCCCCATCAGCCGGTGAGATGGCCGACGGGCCGGCTGGCGTGATGGCGTTCACGGCGCCGCACTCGGGCTTCGGCTACTGCACCGAGTTCAGCCTGGTCGGAGCCGAGCTCCAACCGCTTGAGGTCAGGGCCAGATTGGGCAGTGAGGCCGAGGACGACTCCGCGCTGGTGGTCGGAGATCCCGGGCTCCTGCATATTCACATCCACACCCATGAGCCCTGGCAGGTGCTCACCCGAGCCGCCGACCTGGGCCGGATCGAGAGGCTCAAGGTGGAGGACATGACCAGCCAGCACCAGGAGGCTCGTCGGCGCCATGGCCGAGGAGGTCGAGAGGCCCGGCTGGCCCTGGGGGTGGTGGTGGTGGCCCCCGGATTCGGATTCCACCAATTGCTGCTGGGCCTGGGGGCAGCGGCGGTGGTGGAGGGTGGCCAGGGCATGAACCCCACCACCGCGGACCTGCTCAGGGGCATTGACGAGGCCCAGGCCGACCAGATAATCCTGCTGCCCAACAATCCCAACCTGGTGCTGGGAGCAGAGCAGGCGGCGCGGGTCAGTCGTCGGGAGGTGGCGGTGGTCCCCACCCGCAACCTGCCCCAGGGTGTTGCGGCCCTCCTGGCCTTCGATCCAGAGGCGAGTCTGGACGTCAACCGCCAGCGCATGCAGCGGGAGATGGCCCAGGTCCGCTCGATCGAGGTCACTACCGCGATCAAGGACAGTTCTTACGAGAAGGGCGAGATCGCTCGCGGTGACACGATCGCCTTGTTGGACGGGCAGCTGGTGGCGGCTGGAAGTGACCTCGCGGAGGTCGTGCTCGCCGCTCTGGACCGTCTCTCGGATGCCCGGGTTGAGGTGATCACCTTGTACCGCGGGGCTCGCGTGCAGGTGGCCGAGGCGGAGAAGCTGGAGCAGCGGATCCGAGCCCGGTTTCCCGAGTGGGAGGTGGAGCGGCATGACGGGGGCCAGGACCTCTATCCGTACATCATCTCGGCGGAGTAGCTGATGAACGTGAGAGTGGTGACCGACAGCACCTGCGACCTGCCGGCGGCGGTGCGCCAGAGCGCCGGGATCGTCACGGTGCCTCTGCGCCTCCACTTCGAAGACCAGGTCTTCAGAGACCGGGTGGACATGAACGACCGCGAGTTCCTGAGCCGCCTGGTGGCAGCCAAGGTTCCCCCAAGCACCTCCCAACCGCCACCAGGCGACTTTGAGGCGGTGTACCGGCAGCTGTTCGAGGAAGGCGCGGACGAGATCGTCTCAGTCCACATCGCGGCGGCGCTCAGCGGCACGGTGAGCTCCGCCACCATCGCCGCCCAGGCAGTCGATCCGAACAGGATCCACGTGGTGGACAGCCGCACCGTCAGCCTGGGCACCGGCTTTCTGGTGCTGGAGGCGGTGGAGCGAGCTGCACAGGGCGATTCCGCGCAGGAGATCGTGGCCCGCCTGGCCACCATGCCGGACCGGGTTGGCATCATCTGCCTGCTTGACACGGTGCGATACCTCCTCCTGGGAGGCAGGATCGGCAAGGTCCGAGCCATGCTGGGCACGGCCCTGGCGATCAAGCCACTGATCGGGCTGGGGCCAGACGGATCGGTCGTCCCCCTGGGCAGGGTCCGCAGCCGTGCCAGCGGGGTGAGGCGCCTGGCGGAGCTGCTGGCCGAGCATCGCCCCCTGGAACGGTGTGGGGTGATCTACGTAGGAGATCCTGAGGAGGGCTTGAGCCTCGCCGACGAGACCCGCCGGACCTATCCCGAGATGGAGGTGATCGCGGACCACTGCAGCCCCGTGCTCAGCACTCACACCGGTCCCAACACCATCGCCTACTGCTACCTTGAGGCTCAGCCCTGAGGACCCCGGCGCCAGCGCCGGGACGATGACAGGTCTAGTTAGAGCCGCTCCCGAAGTCACCAGCCTTGACACTCCCCTGGCGGCGCTGCCCCGAATCTCTCAGGAGCGGCTTCAGGGGCTGCGCCGATTGGGGCTGCGCACCCTGGGAGACCTCCTCCACCACTTTCCGCGGCGGCACGAGGACCAGCGGGCGCGGCTGCCGGTGACCCAGTTGCTGCCCGGCTCGACCTCGACCGTCGAGGTGACGGTTCTCAGCCTGCGGGGCCGGCACGCTCGCCATCGGCGGATGGAGCTGCTGGAGGGCGAGGTGGGGGACGCCACCGGCCGGGCGGAGGTGATCTGGTTCAACCAGCCCCACCTCCGCCGAATCCTTCATGAGGGGGACCGCGTCACCCTGCACGGCCCGGTGGTGGCGGGCAGCCA
>JAJYPP010000095.1 GCA_021795235.1 bacterium | reverse complement strand
CGGATGAGCAGAGTACGCCTACAGAAGGAGCGCGCTCGAAGTCGTCCGGGATCGCGAAACGCTTGACGGGGACCCTCGCGGCCGAGCGGCTCATCGCCGCCAACGGGTATCCCCGGTGGCGTCAACGGTGGCGTAAGGGCTCGCCGTGGGGGGCTCTCGTCGAGTGCCAGCGCTACCGGTGGTCGAGAGCGGTAGCGGCAGGTGCTACGCAAATACCTGTAGGCGATCTAACAGATCGGCGGCGCACCGACGAGGTCGCCAGATGAGACGCAGACCGCAAGCATTTGCCAAGGTCTGGCTCACTGGCGGGAGCTTCCGCGTCGCTCCGGGTGGGACTCCCGGGCTCAGTCGCCCCTCCTGTCGCCGCGAGGCGAAAACCTGGTCAGGGGAGGGACGCCGCTGGCAGGCAATGTCAGCTTTGGCGAACCAGGTTTGTGGGATGGACAAGCCGGATCGTCCAGCCACGACGAAGCAGCACGTCAAGCGTTGACGTCAGCCTGCTGAGTTTCCCGGGAGAACCGGCGCGAGCTGGCTTCGGCTTTGGGGGGCGACAGCAACCTCAGCCGACGGCCCTGGGAGACTCCCCAAGCTCGTGGCAGCTCGCGGGTCGGATGTGGGAGAACTTGGCCTCAGCCACACCTCCAGCTCCCGCCGCCGGGGCATGTGGGCGCTGCTGCCCCGATCGCCCGGCTCGGCTCCGGCTGGCGCGGCGCCGGGCTCTGGCACTAACCTTGGAGCGGTGACAGAGGACCCTGCCGTGGTGTTCGTGCCGGGAGACCCAGGGCGGGAGGGTAGGCTCGCCGTCACTCCTCCGCTGGGACGCATTCCTGGCAGCCAGCTGGACCTGGCAGACCTGGTGGTGGAGCACGGGCCGACCGCGCGCCGGCAGCTTGTGCATGCCCAGATGCTGCCGATGGCGGTCGGAATCGGCTGGCTGCTGGCGGGAGCCCCAGGAGCTGAGACCGTGCGCTCGGCTCGCGCTTGGGAGGTGGTGCTGAGATCCGGTCTCTCCCTGGTAGCCCGGGGCCGGATCTTTCCCTCCCGCAGCCGCTCCTGCTGTGACACATGGAGGGTTGGGCCCCTGGACATCGAAGATGAGGAGTGGCTGCGGCAGATGTCGGCGGTCTTCCCGTGGGACGGTCGGGGAGTTCCAGCCGGAGGCTCTGGGCCCTCTCGGATCCTGCCTCCTGACGTCCTCATTCGGGAGTTCTGGGATGCCCTCGCCGACACCATGCCCAGAACCGCGGCGGCACCTCTGCTGGCTGGGGTGCTAGCCTACTCTGACAGCCGCCCAGTCCACTTGGACGGCTGGGAGGAGTGGCTGGCGGTCACCGACCAGCCCGGCCGCGAGGAGTCGCGGCCAGGCCTTCGGCTGGAGCTCCCAGGCGGACCCGACCAGCCCGCGCGCGTGACCGTGCAGTTGCGCAGCCACCAGGATCCCGCGCTGGTGATCGATGCGGCCGACCTCTGGCGCGCTCCGCGGCCGGTGCTGGCTCGTTTCGGATCCATGGTGGAGAGCGACCTGCTGCTGGCGCTGCGGCGCGGGAGCGCTGTCTGGGACCCAATTGCCCGGCTCTTGGAGAGCCCGCATCCGGACTCGGTCGAGGTCTTGGACGAGGAGGTGGAAGAGCTGCTGGGCAAAGCGGCGGCTGGGCTGACTGCGGCCGGCCTTGAACTTCTGTGGCCGAAGGAGCTGGCCGGCGGGATCACGGCCGCCGCGGCTGTGGATCAGGAGGTTTTCGAATGGGGGTCCTCGGGCCGCTTCGACCTTGACTCGCTGCTGCGATTCCGCTGGGAGCTGACCCTGGACGGCCGGCTGCTCACCCCTTCGGAAGTCGACGAGATGGTCGAGGCCAAGCGGCCATGGGTAAGGCTGCGGGACCGCTGGGTCAGGGTCGAGCCAGAGCTCATCGAGCGGCTTCGGCAGCCGCCTCCACAACTGCCCGGGGGAGCGGCCCTGGCGGCGGCGCTCGGTGATGGCACGGTCGCCATCGCCGGGGAGAAGGTGCCCCTGCAGGTCTCTGGTGGTCTGGCCGAATTGGTGGATCGGCTGAAGCAGCTGGGGTCGTGCCCGATCGGAGAGCCACCCCCAGGGCTGGCCGGCCAGCTGCGCCCATACCAGCACCGCGGGCTCGCCTGGCTCGACGTCATGTGCCAGCTGGGCCTGGGAGGCTGTCTGGCCGACGACATGGGCCTGGGCAAGACCATCCAGGTGATCGCGCTCCAGCTCCGCCGCGCTCGCGGCCCCGCCCTGGTCGTCTGCCCGGCGTCGCTGATTGGGAACTGGGAGCGGGAGATCGCCCGGTTCGCGCCCGACCTGTCGGTCCGGCGCTACCACGGCGGGGGCCGACATCTGGACGACGTCCAGGCTAATGAGTTTGTCCTGACCACCTACGGGGTGGTGCTACGGGATCGGGAGTCGCTGTCCGAAGTCGAGTGGGACCTCCTCATCGCCGATGAGGCGCAGCATGTCAAGAACCCTGCCTCCAAGGGAGCCCGTGAGCTGCGGGGCATAGAGGCGCGGGCCCGACTGGCCCTGACTGGTACTCCCATCGAGAATCGCTTGAGCGACCTCTGGGCCATCCTCGACTGGACCACTCCCGGGCTGCTGGGGAGCCTGACCGCCTTCAGCGAGAAGCTGGCGGCCCCGGTGGAGCGATTTGGCGACCAGGCCGCTCGGGAGCGATTGACCGCCATCGTGAGCCCCTTCATTCTGCGCCGCCGCAAGTCGGATCCCGACATCGCTCCGGAGCTGCCTCCGAAGACCGAGACCGATCAGATGCTGGCGCTGAGCCCCGAGCAGGCCACCCTCTACGAGGCGGTGGTGCGCGAGACCCTCGCCCAGCTCAAAGAGATGGATGGCATCCAGCGCCGAGGCACGGTGCTGAAGCTGATCACCGCCCTCAAGCAGGTCTGCAACCACCCGGCTCACTACCTGCGGCAGACCGGACCCCTGGCGGGCCGCTCGGGCAAGCTGGCAGCTCTGGATGAGCTCATCTCCATCATTGACTCCGAGGGTGAGGCGACCCTGGTCTTCACCCAGTACGTCGCCATGGCCCGCCTCCTGGAGCGCCACCTGGCGGACATCGGGATCAAGGCCCTGCTCCTGCATGGCGGCATCCCACCCCGGCAGCGGGATCGGATGGTGGAGTCCTTTCAGGCCGGCCAGGCTCCGGTCTTTCTGCTGTCGCTGAAGGCGGGAGGAGTCGGGCTCAACCTGACCCGAGCGTCCCACGTCATCCACTACGATCGCTGGTGGAACCCGGCCGTGGAGGACCAGGCCACCGATAGGGCGTACCGGATCGGCCAGACTCAACCAGTTCAGGTGCACCGGCTCATCTGCCAGGGCACCCTGGAGGAGCGCATAGCGGCCCTCATGGAGCGGAAGCGAGGGCTCGCGGACTCCATCGTCGGTGCCGGCGAGTCCTGGATCACGGAGCTCTCGGATGAAGAGCTCGCCAGGCTGGTCGAACTGAGAACCTTCCGATGACCTGGGAGCGCCGCCGCCGGGGGCCTCAACCTGCTCGGGGATCCAGGCGACAGCCGGTGGCGTTTGGGCAGACCTGGTTGGGCACGGCCCGGGTCGAGGCACTGGAATCGAGTGCGAGACTGGATCCCCAGCGTCTCTCCCGGGTGAGCACCCATGCTGGCAGTGGCACCGCAAGCAAGCTCTGGCCAGTGCCGGGCGAGGTCCAGGCCGACGTCCAAGGCTCCACGCCAAGCCCTTACCGCGTGCGGCTGAGGGTCCGGCAGTTCTCCCAGGAGCAGTCGCTGCAGGTCGCCAACACCCTGACGGCCAGGACAGCAGACTCGGCGGCCCTTCTACACGGGGTCATTCCTGGGCGGTTGAGGCCGACCCCAGGGCCCAGTAGGTGGCGCTGCTGCCAGGACCTGGCGAGCTCGGGCCTCAGTGCCGCTGCCCGGACTGGGCCACCCCAAGCCAGCACGCGGCGGTGGTCGGCGACCTGGGGTCCTGCCTTCTGGATGGCGACCCCTTGGTCATCTTCGCCTTGAGGGGCCGCCGTCGAGAAAAGCGGCTGGCCAGAATGCGGGCTCTGCGAACTGATCCAGCTCAGGGTCAAGGCAGTGGGTCCGGAACAGAGGCCGCGGGGACCGTCGACAGGCCGGCCGCAGGGGTGCTGGTGGAACCTGTGGCCAACAACCTGGAGCATCTGGGTCTGCCTGCGCCTTTGCCGCCTCCGCCGGTTCCTGGCGCGCCATCTCCGCTCATCGACCAGCTCACCGACGACGGGCCGATCGAGACCGAGGCCCTGCGCCGGCTGGCCGCTGACGCCGCGGCCCGGGCCCTGGAGCTAGCCTCCGGCCTGGGTGATGGCGGTCTGGACCTCAGCGAGGATGAGGACCTGGCGCGTCTGGCCGCCGGGATGCTGGGCGAGGCTGACTTCGACGCCTTCGCCACCAAGGTCGGAGACGAGCCGGGGTCGCTGAGGAGGCTGGCCCTGGCCTGGAGGGCGGCTGGGCGAGGCGGGCTGGCGATTCTCGATGCCAGCCGGTGCCAGGCGCCGACTGCCGAGCTGAAACGGGCCAAGGCGGCGATGACCATGCTCGGTCCGGGCGCCACTGCCGGTCTGGATCGCGTGACCAACTCCGGGATGGGAATACAGCTCCGCTGGGGCGCCGACGGGCTCTGGTACCTGTTGCGCCGCCGCGGGACCTCCTGGGAGCTGCACGATCCGCCATCGCGCGACCCCCGCCCCCTGGTCCAACGCCACGTCGGCCAGCCGCGCCTCCCGTCGGTTCCAACCGTCCAAACCTCCGCGGCGGAGCGACGAGCTCAGCGAAGAGGATGAGGATGAGGATGGCGACCTCGAAGACGACGGGTGATCCCGAGCGGGCTGGGTCGCGATGGGCTGGCCCTGCCTGGCCCGGATAACCGCGCGCACCGATGACCACCGAGGAGATACGGCTTCGCATCGGCAATCCGGCCAGGGCCATGCCGATCACTGGCCACGCTCAGTTGGAGCCCACGACTACCTTCAATGGGATCATCTCCAACTAAGCCGTCGGCACACCGCAGGGGTGGTGGTGGGCGTTGGTCGGACCGCCGGGGATCGCTAACGTGAAGCGGCAAGTATGCTCCACCAGCCTTCCTCCTGACGCAGAGAGCGAACTGGCTGGATCGGCCGGTTGAGGTCGGTTGCAGATGTCCGGGCAGCGGGCTGAGAGCCCGGTCCCGTTGCTGGGTCGGGACCTCGGGGCGATCGCCGAGTGGCAATGGCGGTACCGATCATTGCCTGAGCAGGCGATCGGTGAAGGTGAGCGGATCTCGGACCAAACTGGCCCGGGCCGCGAAGCGGAGTGGCAAGCCAGTCGGAGTGGTGAGCTGTGTCAGAACCATCCCGGATGGTCGTCCCGCTCAGGGGGATCGCAAGTTCAGAGCGGCAGGACGCGGACGGGAGAGGGGAGGCAGGCAGAAAGGGACAAGATGTCGGCCAGCTCAGAGGTGAGTACTGTGGCCCCGGATGCCCCGGATACCAGGACGAGGTGAGCGTCGACGACATCTGCACTGCCGGCGGCCGCAAGCATGGCACCGACCTCGTGAGCCTGGCCGGGAGCGAAAGGGACGACATCGCAGCCGCGCAAGAACCGCCGGAGCTGCGCCTGACGATCCGAGCGGCTGACTTGGGCCACGACTGGGGCCGTGGTCACCGGCGTGATTCCAAGCTCCAGACGGGCGCGGTGGTCAGCCCACACGTCCCGGTCGCCGTGGTCGGCAGCGATCAGCACACCAGCGTCGTACACGAAGCTCATGCTGGCTCTGAGCGGGCCGAGACGATCAGCTGGTCAGCGACCCGGCGGCGAGCGGCGGCAAGTTCAGCTTCGGTGAAGACACCATGGTCGGCTTCCCACTCCGCCACAGCGCGGAGTCCATCTCGGACCAGCAGGGCTTGCCGCGCGGCGTTGGTCATCCACGCGGAGACGCTCATGCCCTCATCGGCAGCCGCCGCTAAGACCTGGGCGTGAACTTCGGGTGCAACCGTGATAGCCAGCTTCGGTGACGGGTTGCCTCGAGGCATAGGCGAACGATACTACACTGGTAGGAGACTTGCGGGAATGTGCCTTCGTGTCGCGGCAGGAACACCTGCAAAGTCCGTGGGCAGAACGACCGGAGTGGCCAGATCGAGCCGGGCGGCCAACTTCGCGATCTGCCATCAGGCTTTGCGCATCGTCGCCGGCGACGTGCGCGGGATCGAGCGGAACACCAAGCAGCGCCAGAGCGCGGGCCGACACCTGAGGCAGCAGTGAACTGCTGACTCGTCTGACAGGGACTCCCGAAATGCCGCATGCCTTCCAACGGCTGGAGTCCCGGAGCGCTCACGACTGCGGGGCCCACAACTGTGAAACGGTTTAAGTCTCCCAGCGCCGCGGCACCCCAAGTCTTGATCTTGGGCGAACCAGCGCGATGTCCTGGCTCATTGCCAGCGCTCCTCCTGCCGACTGGGAGTTCGCGGCTGAGCTGCGCTCGCTCCGGGGGCTCCCAGGAGAGCTCTGGCTCTCCTGATCGGCAGCGGCCTTGGCTGCTAGTCACACTTAGTGGTACAGTGTTCTCGTGCGCACCACGGACACCGTGACCATCTCGCTCCCGGCGGAGCTCGCCGGCGAGGTCGATCGCCTGGCTCGGCAGGAGGGCCGCACCCGCAGCGAGCTGTTCCGGGAGGCGTTTCGCCAGTACGCGGAGCGGCGCCGCCGCTGGGACCAGCTCTTCGCCTACGGCGAGGCTCGCGCGTCCTCCGGCCACCTCACCGACGAGCAGCTCGCCAGCGCCGTGAAACGGCGGCGCCGGTCTCGTCACTCAGCACCCCGCTGAGTGCGCGTAGTCCTCGACACCAACGTCCTCGTCTCCGCCCTCCACTTCGGCGGACGGCCGCGCCGTCTCCTCCAGGCGGTGTTGCGGGGCGAGCATCGCCTCATCATCGGGAGCGCCATCCTCAGCGAGCTGGAGGCCGTCCTCGTGGAGGTGTGCGACTGGAGTTCAGACCGGGCTCGTGCCGCTTGCGGTGAACTCGAGGCGCTGGGCGAGGTTGTCTCACCAGCCGAGGTGCCGCGCCTCTGCCGTGACCCCGATGACGATGAGATCCTGGCCATAGCCTCGGCGGGTCACGCGAGCGCCCTGGTGACCGGGGATGCCGACCTGCTGACCCTTGCCAACTACGGCCAGGTTCGGATCGTGACGGCCGCCGACTTCGAGGAGCGAGGTTTCTCAACCTCCGCGCCGGAGGCCTGAACCCGTCCTGCGGAAGGAGCCGTAGCGGATCCGCGAAGCGGCCCGTGGCCCGGACCGCTTCGTTCTCAACCGAATCCCATAGCCGCGCGCATGGGGTCGCCGTCACCGAAGCCGAGCGCGGCGCTACCACCCACTTCCCGGATGAGCCCATAGCTCTTCCGAAATGCCTCATCATTTCGAACCGCTGGAGACCCGTGGCTATCACGACCGCTGGGCCTACAAACATGAAACTGTTTAACCTCCTCCACAGCCGCCGTGCCCCAAGTTTTGACCTTGGACGAATCAGCGCGATCTCTTGGATACTCCTCGGGCTGGGTCAAGGTGGTCGCCTTTTGCTCCATCATTTCCGCCTTACGCTGGGTCCCATTTGGTCCGGCGATTTCACATCCGAGCCATAGAACATGGGAAGCACTCCAACCGGGCGTTCTTCACGGTGGCCAGGTGGGCAAGGGTCGGGGAGCGTCCCTGGAAGAGTTGGAGGCCCTCTCCACGGGGCAGCCCACGAGCGACGGTCAGGAGTAAGCTCCCAACCTATGGCACTCTCCCTCAAACCGATCCCCTGACCCCACGGTGAGCAGAGGCTGGATTTCACTGGGCACTGCCCGAGGCACTCGCCGCCTGGAAGCGTAAGGGGGGTCGATGACCGGGCCTCTGGTTGCCGTACGGGACTCGGGGTTCGGAGGTACGCCAGCCCTCCTACTGGTGCACGGAATGGGTACCGGTGCCGACGGTTGGCAACCGCAGTTCGATCATTTCGCGGGTCGCGCACGGGTGTTGGCGCCGGACCTGCCCGGGTTCGGCGACAGTAGCGGCCCGTTCTCCATCACCCGGTCCGTCACCGCCCTGTCGTCGGTACTGGACGAGCGTGGCATCGGGCAGGCGGTGCTCTGTGGCCTCTCCCTCGGTGCCCTCGTGTCTCTCCGGTTCGCCCTCTCCTACCCGGAACGGGTAGCGGGGCTCGTCGTGGTGGCAGGTTTCGCCGCCCTCCCCGCCGACGCCCGTACCCAACAGCTCGCCATGACCGATCATCTGGCAGAGATGCCAACCGAGGCCACTTCGGAGGTGGTGGAGCAGATCGTCGCGTCGGTGCCGCCCCCGAGCCGGGACCCTGGTCGCCGGGCACTTGCCGGCTTCGACCCGGCATCACTCGCTGCGCTGATGAGGGAGGCCAGCCTCTTCGACGTGGTCAACGAGTCAGGGCCACGTCAAAGTAGGCTGAGGTGAACTGAGGGGAGGGGGACTGGCTTTTTCGGCCGAGATGCGGTATACCCTCGGGGATGGACCACCTCGAGGTCGGCGCGAGAGGGGCTGAAGCCGACAGACCGCCGGTGGTAGTCCGGCTGGTGAGGCCAGACGAGGTGAGCCGGTGGGATGAACTCATGGTGGCCCACCATTACCTCGGGTTCCGGATCCTGGTCGGGGAGTCGCTGAAGTACGTAGCGGAGCAAGGTGGCAACTGGCTCGCGCTGCTGGGCTGGGGAGCTGCGGCCTTCAAGTGCGGGCCCCGGGATGTCTGGATCGGCTGGACCAAGAGTCAGCAGTGGCGGCGGCTGCGCTACGTCGCCAACAACATGCGCTTCCTGATCCTGCCCGGAGAATGCCGGCCCAATCTCGCCTCGCAGATCCTGGGGGCGAACCTGCGTCGGCTTTCGGGGGATTGGCAGGCAGTCTTCGGGCATCCGATCGTGCTCGCAGAGACCTTCGTGGACCCCGACTTCCAGGGCACCTGCTACCGCGCCGCCGGCTGGCAGGAGCTGGGCAAGACCCAGGGGTATGGACGCAACGGGGGGCGCTATTACTTCCACGGCCGTCCCAAGGCGATCTTGGTGCGGCAGGTGCAACGTAGGGGGCGGGAATGGCTGGCCGCCCCCTTCGACGCTCCCGCACTCCAGCCTGGGGGCCCCAACTTGCCCGATCTGAACTACGTCCTGGATGCCAAGGGGGAACTCTTGGCGTTGCTCACCCGGGTACCCGACCCGCGCAAGCGCAAGGGGATCCGGCACCGCCAGGCGAACGTCCTGATGGTGGCGATCTGCGCCACCCTTGCGGGGATGCGCAACTTCGCTGCGATTGGGGAGTGGGCCGCGCAACTGCCCCAAGAGGCACTGGAGCGGCTGGGGTGCCGCTGGCATCCTATACATGGCCACTACCTCCCGCCCAGCGAGCCGACCCTGCGGCGGACATTGCAGGCGGTGGATGTCGATCTGGTGGACCGAGAGTTGGGCCGCTTCCTGGCCCACCGCTCCATGGGCATGGCGGTCGCGGTGGACGGCAAGGCGGTGCGGGGCGCGGTGGGCAAGGATGGCAAGCAGGTGCATCTGCTGGGGGCTCTGGTCCACAAACAGGGAGTGGTGATCGGCCAGCGCCAGGTGGACGGCAAGACCAATGAAATCACCGAGTTCAAGCCACTGCTGGAGCCGCTCGACCTGGCCGGCCAGGTGGTGACCGCCGACGCGATGCACACCCAGAAAGATCATGCCCGCTTCCTGGTCGAGGAAAAGGGGGCCGACTACCTGTTCATCGCCAAGGGCAACCAGCCCGGCCTGGAGGAGGCGCTGCAGACGCTGGACCAGGGCTCTTTTTCCCCCTCCGGTGATCCAGTGGGAGAAGGCCCACGGCCGGATTGAGAAGCGAGTAGTCCAGACCAGCACCGTTCTCAACGACTACGTCGACTTCCCTCACGTTCACCAGGTCTTCCGGATCGAACGCTCGGTGACTATCGTGAGCAGCGGGAAACGGCGCCACGAAGTCGCCTTTGGCGTGACGAGTTGTCACCCTGAGGTGGCGGACCCAACCCGGGTCGGAGAGTTGGCGCGAGATCACTGGGGCATAGAAAATAAGCTGCATTGGGTCCGGGACGTCGTCTACGATGAAGATCGCTCGCAAATACGCAGCGGTAGAGGAGCGCAGGCAATGGCCGGCTTGCGCAACTTCAGCATCAGCTGTCTGCGCCTCGCCGGGTGGGAGAACATCGCAAGGGCGTTGCGTTTCTTCGCCTCCGACTGGCGCTACCCCCTGACCCTGCTGGGCATCTGAGCGCCCCTTCCCCCGTTTGAGCGGCCAGGACGATGGCCGTTGGCGAAGCATGCCCTGAGATGGGACCAATCTGGTCCTCTAGCGCCTGCCAGCCTCCCACTGCCCCCAGCCCCGGCCCAGATCTGCCAGGCGCCTCACCTCCTCCCGCCCCCAAAAGCTACGGTCTGCATCGGACTTTGACGTGGACCTGGTCAACGAGTGTCGAGGGTAGCGAACGGTGGCTTAGAACCCGTAACAATGCTCTGTTATAGCCATGGCGCCAAGTTGACCCGAGATGCTCCGCCTCGGTGCTGCCGCGCGGCGTCTCGGTATCCCCCGACGCTGCGCAGATGGGCTGACGCCGGCAGGATTGGAGTCGTGTGGGTGGGAAGGG
>JAJYPP010000094.1 GCA_021795235.1 bacterium | reverse complement strand
GGGAAGAGATGCCGGGAGGCGCCCTCCCAAACCTGGTCGGCGGTATGCATGACCAGCGCCTTGGTGAGATGGTGGGCCAGATGGCGCGAGCGATCCACATGAGCGTACCCAGCCCGCTCCAGGCCGGTCCTGCTGAGGCCGAGCCGCTCACGCACGGCTCCTGGTCCCTTCACCTCGCGCGCATGGCAGGCCGCCCAGTAGGCCCGGCAGCGGCGGGCAGCCTGCCCTTGCAGGGTCCGGCGCACCGAGAACGCCGCCTGGTACAGCTGCTCCACCCGGCGCCGCAGGTGCGCGTCTGACACCTCCAATGGGAGGCGGATGACCGCGACCGGATCGCCCTGGTTCCGGTGCCAGGGAGGCCGTTGGTTGGGGCCGCGATACCGTGGCGGAGCCTGGGCCGACATTGCCCTCCAGCATACCCCCCCCATGGGAACAGCCGTACGCTGGCTGCTCGTGCGCGGCCCATCCCCAATGTTCCTACCGGGCTGCGCCACCGCGGTACCTGCCACCTCCAGATCAAGGACAGAACTTATGGCCACCTGCTTAGCTCAAGGACCCGATTGCGCAACTCAGTCAGCTCCCGCTCCCGCTCCGACAGGTGAGCCGCCCCAGTCCTGCGGACCAGGTCGAGTTCCCGGCGCAGATCGCGGACCTGGCGCAGCCGCTGCTCCAGCTCGCCCTCGAAACGGAGCCGTTGCTCGGCCTGGATGCGCCTCTCCAGTGCGCGCTCCCACCTCTCGAACAGCTCGGCCACCAGCTCCCTGGCCCCGACGGAGTCGACCGTGACCGAACCGGCTGGGCGAGGTTGAGCAGTGACCAGCGCAGATGGTGGCGCCGTTCCCCTCGTCGTTGCCGCCAGTGGGGCCGGACCAGCGGCCGCACAGCTCTCCTCCGCCTGGGACGAGGGTCCGGGGCCAAGTGCAGGTGTCTTGGGCGTGGCGAAGTTCGTCGGCTGTGGCTCAAGACCGAGGGCAGCACTCGATCGGACTGAAACCTCCCGCCCTTGCCTCTTCTCACGCTCCCCACCAGCCGAAGCTGCCCTGCGAAGAGGTCGCCCAAGAGGGTCTGCGAGGCCCGATCCGCCAGGGCTCTCTGGCCCCAGAGGTCGGTCGTCCCGGCTGGGGTGGTGCGATCCCCCCAGCAGCCCCTCCAAGAAACCCGCCGCGGCAGGCGGCAGGTCGTCGCCAGGGTCGGTCCCCTGCGGTCCAGCCCCAGGAGCGGCGAAGGCCTCCACAAGGTTCCAGAGGGCCCGTGGACAATCGGCGTCGCCAGTGCCCACCCACTCCTTGGTTACGGCCTGGCCCGCGGGCGGACGGAGTTCGTCCGTGGGTTGATTGGCCATGTCCGGCTCGGGCGCGTTGGGTGGCAACCCGCCCAAGTCCTCCAAGGTCACCCGCATCTCCACCTTCCCGGCCACCTCTCCCCAGTGCAGCGGAATGTCACCCAGGCCGAGTCGTCGCCGGATCATGTCGGGAGGCAGGGCCAGCCGCTGGGCGATGTCGTCGATCGTGAGCAACTCCCTTGGCACCGCTGGCATCTCCTGGAAGCCCACTCTGCCAACCAGCCGCTTCACTCCCCGCGGTGCCCACCAATTCAGCTCCCCGAGCAGACGCATCAGCGCTGGCACCATGATCCCCCGCACCAAGGTCGCGTCAACCGCCACCGCGATGGCCATCCCGACCCCCAGGATCTGGATGTCGAGCACGTGGCCGATGGCGAAAGCTGCGAAGACCGTGATCATGATCAGCGCCGCCGAGCTGATCACGCCGCCGGTCGATGCCAGCCCCTCGGCGACTGCGCGGCGGTTGTCGTGGGTCACCAGGTAGTGCTCTCGGATCCTGGTCAGCAGGAAGACCTCGTAGTCCATGGAGAGACCGAACATGATCGCGAACATCAGGACCGGGTCAGGGGCTGCGATCGAGCCGGGAGCGGTGAAGCCGAGGATGTTGGAGAGATGCCCCTCCTGGAAGATCCACACCACGGCTCCGAAGGCCGCACTGATCGAGATCACGCTCATCAGCACCGCCTTGACCGGCAATACCACAGAGCCGAAGGTCAGGAACAGCACCAGCATGGTCACTGCCACCACCAGCAGCAGCGCCCAGGGCATGGTCTTGGTGACGGCTGAGATGAAATCGACCGACTGAGCGGTTCGCCCGGTCACCAGGGCCGCGGTACCGGGCGGGGCGGAGAGGGCACGGAGCCGACCCACCAAGGCGGCGCCAGCCCGGGAGTCGGGCCCGAAGGAGTTGGCTATCGCGAACTGCACGACCGGCCCGGCGAGATTGCCGGCAATGTAGCGGTTGAGCGCGGCCGGTCGCTCGCCGGGCGGCCGCTGGAGCTGCTTCAGGTAGACGGCGGAGGTCACCCCCCGTGGAGGGGTGAGCACACCGTTGATCCCTTCCACGCCGGGGAGCGCCCTGACCCTGCCCAGGTAGCTGACGAGCTGCTCCTGTTGAGCGCCGGACAGCCGACCGCCCATCGGGTGGCTGTAGTCGAGGACCAGGCTCAAGGCATCCACCCCTCCCGCCTGGGGAAAGGCGTTGTTGAGCAGGGCGTAACCAGTGCGCGCCGGTCCCGCCGGAATCGCCGCGACGCTGGCTCCGGTGGAGAGCCTGAGGCTGAGGAAGGGAGTGCCCGCGGCCAGCAGGACAATCACGGTCGGCAGGGCGATCGCCACCGGATGGCGCATCACCACGCGGGCGACCCAGCTCCAGAAGCTGGACTGATGGTCGGAGGGCCGGCTGGCCCGGTGCAGGCTGCTGCGCACGCTGAGCAGGTTGACCCTGGTGCCGAGCAGCCCGAGCAGCGCCGGCAAGGCGGTGAGCGCGAACAGCAGCGTGCAGGCAACCACCACCACCCCGCCCACCCCCATGCTCCGCAGCGCCGTGGCCGGGAACAGGGTGAGCGAACTCAGGCCGGCCGCGACCGCCACCCCCGAGGTGGCCACCGCCCTACCGGCACTGGCGGTCGCCGCCTTGACCGCAGCCCTAACCTCAGAGTGGGTCAACTCCTCGCGGAAGCGTTTGACGAAGAAGAGGGAGTAGTCGATCGACAGGCCGAGTCCGATGATCGTGGCCACATTGGTCACGAAGATGGACATGCCCAATCGGGCCGCGATCAGGCTGATCAAGGCCAGTGCGGTGGGCACCGCCAGTCCCGCTATCACCAAGGGCAGGAGAGCGGCGACCACCGAACCGAACACGATCACCAGCAGCAGCAGCGACACGGGCAGGGCGATCAGCTCGGCCCGCTTCAGCTGCCGTTCCAGGGCGCTGTTGTAGAGAGCGTCGATGGCGGGGGTGCCGGTGACCCACATCGTGAGGCCGCGAGGTGCAGAGATCGACGACTCGAGGGAGGGAAGAAGGTTGGTGGCGGCCACCTCGCTCAGCTTGAGATTCACCACCGCGAAGGTGTCGTGACCACCGCCACCGATGAAAATCGACTGCTTGGTGTCGGTGTAGTCGAGCACGCTGGCGACCTGCGGCCGCTTGGCCAGGCGGGCGAAGCTGGCATCCACCCTGGCCTGTACCGAGGGGCTGGCGGCGTCTGGCTTCGAACTCCGGTACACCAGCAGCAGACTGGTGGTGGCCGCTCCGAAGTTGTGGGTCAGTAGCTGACTGGCGCGCTGGCTCTGCGATCCCGGGACCGAGAAGCCGCCGGCGGAGAACTGGCCGCCGAACGGCACCGACAAGCCCAGCAGGACCAGCATCAGGCCCAGCGCGACGGCGGGTATGGCTCGTTTATGGCTGAACGCGAACTCGCCCAACTGGCCGAACATCAGCGCAGGCTCAGGGTTTCGCGGCCACCGTGATCAAGCGGCATGAATGAATGTTCATTCAAGTCCGGCCCAGAGTAACAGACCAGCGCTCTGGCCAAGGGCATTCGGGAGTGATCACCGTTGCGCCGACCGTGGTCGTTCGGGGAGGTGCCCGGGCGGACGTGGCTCCACAGGCCATGGACGGCGCATCCTGAGCCTTCGTGATCTCGGGGCCACGGGGCACTCGGTCCCAGAGGTGGCCGTCGACCCCGAGATCGCGATCCGCATGCTCCGCCGCCCGGGGTCGCCACTGCTCCAGCAAGGTGGAGCTGTTCACCGACGGCGGGCGTCCCGCCTGGAGCCAGGGCCGAAACCAGTGGGAACGACGCCGTTGGTAGTGCGTTCCTGCTTCGCCGCAATCTCAGCAGAGCGGTCGGCGAAACCATCCTGAGGGCCGTGGCGGAAGCGCGCGAACCCGTCGGCGAGCTTCTGATCCGCGGGTGCTCCGGCCCGACCGCGACGATGCCTGGTGGATCCAATGTCCCCGGCACGGGTCGTGTCAGGAGCGGATGAGGGCGGACAAGGACAGCCTGAGGGACCTCGAACGAGGTGGGCGGCCCCGACCGACACGGCCGAGAAAGACGGCCCGGCTGGCCGCCTCCGCCCCGATCAGCTTCTCGAGCGAGGCGGCGACCAGCTGGGCCTCCTCGGTCGCGCCGGGGCGTTTCGAGAACCGAATCTGCCGACGAACGTAGGAGCGGAAGATGAGCGGGGTCGTCTCAGGCTGAGACTGGAGCGCCTGCCGGGTCGTCGCCAGCCAGAACCGGCACACTGCTCGCCCGGACGCGAGGTAGTCCTCGAGGGTTTCAGGCGGGGACGGCGCCAGGAGGACGAAGTGGGCAGAGCTGCGCAGAGCGGGAAGAATGTCGAGCCCGATCCGAGGCGGAATGGTTGCGCCGGGAATGTGGCTGAAGAACGAAAATCGGGGCCAGCTCCGCATGATCCACCGCATCAGTGGCAGGACCAGAAGGGGAAGGCCCAGCGACTGGTCGGGCATCCGGTCATCGCTGAACCGGGCGTTCCACTCGATGGCATCTCGGTGAACCGCCCAGGTCTCTGGAATGGTCAGGCGCAGCCTGCCGGCCCTCTGCACGATCCACGCCATGGCCCTCTTGTCGGAGCCGGATTCGAGCCAGACGATCCGGTGAGGGGGGAACCGGTGATCCGGGGGAGCACTGTCCGCCTCAATGCCCGTCCGTTCGTCGGCGGAGAGCCGCCGGGTTCCCAGCGGCCTTCGGTTGGCGCACCGGGTGGTCAGAAAGGGAAGCAGCACGTCCGGGGTGAGGCCCGGTTCCTCTACGAACCGAACATCAAACGTCGGATGTTCGTCTGGCCGGGCCTCCGGGGTTCTGTAGGAGACGAGGGCCCGACGGCCCTCGCCACTGGCGGCAATGGACAGGCTCTCCAGAAGCGCCCCAATCGCAAGCTGGCTCGCATGGCCCTCAAGGTCGAAGACCACCCGGTGGCGGGTGTCAGAGCCGTAGACGACCAGATGGTCTGCAGAGCGGATGTCGAAGCGCCAGGGCTGGGTATTGTCGCCGCTGGGTGCCCACCGGGCGAGATCGAGGATCCTGATGAGGCGTTCCCTGGCCTGGCCCGGTTCGGCGTCAGCGTCCAAGGTTCCCTCGCTTGAGCTGCTCGAGGCGCCGCCGGGCGATACTGAGGGCGACGCGCTGAACGGGGTTCCGATTGCCACCCGGCCGCCAGGTGCGCGCGAACCGGCTGCGGTAGGCGTCGAACTGCAGGCCGTATGGGGCCGCCCAGACCTTTCCCCGCTTCAGAAGAATCTTCAGGGCCTCGGTCGCGGCCATCCCGGCGCAGATCTGGCAGGCCATACCGGTGGATGGTCCGCGGTGCTGCGAGAAGTCGACCGAAGTGGGATCGACCAGATACTGGAACTGGAGGCGGGCCGGCGCCAGCCCGAGCAGAAAGCGTATCCCTTTCTCCTCGTCGGGAAGGTCCCCCCAGCCGAAGTATTCCTCGAAGCTCATGCCCCCGGGGAGGAAGTTCAAGAGGGCGGCGCTCATGCCCATGGGTCCGGCGGTCGTCTGGGGAATCCCTTGCTCATGGCACGCCGAGAAGATGGCCTGGCGATCGGCGAATGCAAAGAAGTCCATGCCGTCGACATAGAGGTCTGCTCCCTGGAGGAAGTCCGCCACGTTCTCGGATCTGACCCCCTGCGGGAAGGTCCTGATGTCGAGTTCCGGGTTGATGTCGAGAGCCATTCTGGCGAGGGTTTCTACCTTGGAGGCCCCGACCGACGAGAGCGTCGCGCCGACCTGGCGGTTGAAGTTCTCGAGCGCGAAGACGTCGAAGTCCGCGATGCTGAAGGCGCCGATCCC
Organism: bacterium; assembly: GCA_021795235.1. Classification (GTDB taxonomy): domain Bacteria; phylum Chloroflexota; class Dormibacteria; order Aeolococcales; family Bog-877; genus AG-12. Next base: position 4,508 of record JAJYPP010000094.1, on the reverse strand, counting down.
AAGGCGGGCCAAGGTCAGGAGGTGGATGCCACCGACGCCCCCCATGCCGGCGATGGCTACGCGTCTGGTCCGAAGCAGGGCCTGTTCTTCCCGGGTCACCCACCCGATGTTCCGGGAAAAGGCTTGCGCATAGACGAATGGGGTGGCCATAGGTTCAGGCCATCCGTTTCAGACGGCCGAGGATGCCGTCCGCGTCAGCCTTGGAGAAACCATAGGGATACAGGCTCCGGTCACCGACCGCCTTCCCCATCAGGCCACCCACTTTTTCGAGGCGCTCCATCACGAAGCTGAAGTCACCGTGGAGGAGAACACCCACCGTGTTGACCCTGGGGCAGATCCGCGCCTTCCCGAGACGCTCGAACCTGAGCAGGCGTTCGTAGAAACCGGCATGGGTGGGAGTGACTTCAATGACGCAGTCGGTATAGCCGAACATTCCCCAGGGATAGAGCACGGCAATGTGGAACAGGCGTGCCAGAGCGAGCCTCGACCGCACCGACGGGTCGATGGCAAACCCGGTGAACTCGCAGATTCTCTTTCCCCGGGCCCGCAGCTGGTCGAGCTGGTCGCGGTAGCCGCCGTCCGCCAGCAGTCCCTGATCCGGGGAGTCCATGCCGATCGTGACTGTCCCGATCACGTTGCCATCCGGTCCGTGGCTGATCAAGGTGATCGTGTTCCAGGTCTCCCGGAGGACTTCTGCGTGGTTGTAGCCCCGCTTGGCGTACATGCGGGCGACGAGCAGGGCCGCCTTCCCCCGGCGATCTTCAGTGTTGGCAAAGCGGATCCAGAACTGTCGGCAGTCGTAGCTCCGCTCCGCCACGGTGACGGCGGCGAGGTCCCCGACGGCCACGGAATCCACGGACTCGGGCATGGCCGTCAGGAAGGAGGCGATGATCCCGTCGTCCTTGGTAGGCCTGACCGGGAGGAGGTGCGAGCCGAGTTCAGCGGGAATGCCGGAGTCTTCGGCCGCTCCTGGTGCGAGCACCGTGTGAGTGTCCCGCCGGAGAGGCGCGACTCCGGTGCCCCGCTCGGAATGTGACACGGGTCCACAGACTCGCAGCATGATCGTGACGCCGTCGCGATTCCGCGCAGACGGTTGTCATTCCTCGATGCTGTCGAGCCGTTCCCGCCGAGTGAACTATGAGCGCACTCCTGCGGCACCCCTTCTCGGGGTACCCTTACGGGTCTTGGTCTCATCGGGTGCCGCCCGAGCCGCTGGCTCTGGTCTTACGCTCCCTCCCACGGCGCCGGATGATCCAGCGTCCTGGCCGTCGCTGCTCTCGCTGGCGGGCGGGGCCGCGGCGTCAACTGCACCGCTTGGGCTGGCTATGTCCGGCCAGTCACGGAGGTCTTGTGCAGCGGCTACCGCTCCTTGAAGCTCACCAGGACCAACCAGAGCACATCGTACGAGCAACTGTTCCCTACCCGCAGCCACCATGTATTGCTGTGCCCGTCGACCGGCCACTCGCCCGACGCCAGGGCTCAGCGTCTGGCTAGGTGCCTGGTCGATGAGGGCGGCGCCGGCGTCACTGTGCACAAAGTGACGCACCGAGCCCGCCAGCACCGGTCCCCCCCCCCACCGCGGGCGGCTCCTCCATCGGCGCCGAAGTGTGGGGCCGGACACCTCGAGGATGCCACGCACCGATGGAGAGCTCTGCCGCTGGGACTGGCGCCCGACCGTGCAAATCGAGCCCGGGAAGCCACGGCACCCGATCGCCACCACCACCACCGAGCTATTGCTCCAGGATGAGACAGGGCAATGAGACGCCAGTGGGCGGCAGCCAGCGAGGGCTCCGAAGGCGAAGATGCCGTCTCCGTCCGGATGCGCGCCGCCATCGCCGCCCCGGATGAGGTGGCCTGAGCTACCAGGCCTTTGGCCAGCAGCACACCTCAGGAGCGTTTGATGGCGGCATCGAGGAGCACGTCGACCGTCTCCCCGAGCCGCAGCCCCACCACATCCAGCCTCCGCAGCAATTCGCGACTGCGAAGGGTATCCATCGTCAGCTCCCCCTGAAAGAGCTGGGCCAGGCTCGTCTGATAGCGGCGCCGCACATGATTGCAGGCTCGTTTGGCCCCGAGTGCGGAGGCGGCAAGCGGCTGCCGCGGCCCGCCGAGCTGTCCCACGGCGGTTCTCAGGTCCTCCACCCCGCGATCCAGCGACCTCAAGATGCGACTGAAGCTGGCGGAAGAGGCCGGTCGGTACAGTACCCACTCGCGCACGAAGTCGCGCAGGTTGTCGACCATGTCGTCGATACCCCGAGAGAGACGGTAGAGATCTTCGCGGTCGATGGGTGTGACCAGGCTGGAGGAAAGAGCAGCGATCAAAGCGATCCGCCACTCGTCCGCCTCACCTTCCAAGGTCTTCGCCTCCGCGTAGGCCACCCGGGGATCGATCTCGGCCGCCGTGAGCGCAAGTGCCAGGCGGATCACCGCGGCCAGGACCTTGAGATGCTCGCCCAGCAGCCTGGCCAATTCGCCACGGCCCGAGCGCTCCAAGCCGTAGCGAAGACGGATCCTCGGCCAGTCCCAGCGACCCCGGGGCCATATCCGCGCCCTGAGACCTCTCCTGGCTGGCACGGCTCCAGAGTCCTCCGCATCCAGGCCCGCCCGGGCACCATTCCCAGTGACGGCCTCCTCCGGAGCCGCCTCCGTGCCATGAGCGGATGGTTCATCGATCACCGTCCGCCCCCCAGCGTGGTCCCAACCACGGCCACACCCCAAGCGACGAGCAGCGCCACCGGCAGGGTTAGCAGCCAGGTTCGCCCGATCTGACCCGCCTCGCCCCACCTGACACGGTGAGGCGCGAAGCGGATCTCTCCCCCCAGCAGTGCGCCCATCGTGGCCTGGGTCAGCGACACCGGGGCGCCGAGCCGAGCCGCGAACAGGCAAACGAGAGCTGACGAGGACTCCGAGACCAGGGCGGTGTGCCTGCGCACATGGACGAAGCGTTCACTGACCAACCTGGCGGTGCGCGGGGCTCCCAGCAGCAACCCGACCCCGAACGCAAAGCCCACTAACAGTTGCCCTGACCAACTCACGGGGATCTGACGCGACCCAACCGCTGATGTTGCGGCCAGAATGGCCACCATCCCCTGCGCCCCCGTAGCCGAATATGCTGCCGACTGCGCTCCTAGAGCAACGAACTCAGAGCCCGCTCCGATCCTTCTCCCCAACCATCGCGTCCGAGTATGCCCCAACCACCATGCCCCAAGCCACGCCAGCACGCCTGCCGCAATGGGAGCCAGTAGGGCCAGACCGAGAACCCGGACAACCACCAGCCACTGCACCGGGAGCCCAAGGCCCAGGCCACCGCCCACGATCCCGCCGACCAGCGCCAGGGTGAGACTGGTTGGGAGGCCCCAACGAGACAGTGCCAGCACGACCATAAAGGTGACCAGGACCGCGATCAGAACAAGAGTCCCAGACTTGCCGGAGACTGGACCCTGGGCCAGCCGGCGCATCAGCGTGGTGGCAACGGATGTCCCCAGCACGAAGGGCCCGCCGATGACCGCCACGACCATGATCCCCACCGCCGCCACCGGCGCCACTGTGCCCGTCCGCGTCGCCAGTCCGACCAGCATCCCCCCATCGTTGAGACCGCAGGCCAGAGCGTAGGCAACGGCGGCGAGCAGCAGGAGCACCGCTATCACCGGGGCACCTGTCCGGGCCGAGGGTTGCCTCGGCGCGCTGTTGTCACTACCGACCTCATCTAACAGCACGCGCGGATAGGCAGGCGAGAGCGGAACTGGTGCGGGCCATCACTACCAGGACTGGGTGGGAGGATGGCTGGAGTCAACCTTGGTCCCTGCCGCGGGGCGACACTTGGCGCCGGATGTGGGGGGAGTTCCGACCACTGAGAGGGTGAGTTCTTGAAGCTCGGCTATTAGGGCCCGCAGCCGCTTGGCATTGTCGAACAAGGGGCGGTAGTCGGATAGTTCCGGCTCGGCCAGGCGGCGAGTGACAGTCCGGTTGTTTGCCTTACGGGTCCACATGGCGTAGGGACCGTGAAGCTGGGGCGGGTCGGCAACGCACCTGCAGGTGGCGCGGCCGCAACGGTAGTAGCCCTCCGAGAGCGAGCCGGGAAGGGCCAAGCCCGTGCGGGCCAGATCGGCAGCGATCCGAGCGAGGACGGCCTGCTGCTCCTTGCTGAGCTCCACCTCAAATTCCCCGCTATCCGCTAACATCTCTTGGAAGTAATATACTTCCAAGACGCTCACGCGTGCGTCGGCCCCGTGCAAGCACTGGGCCGACGCGTCCTCGACGCCACTGGGCCGCCGGTGGCGGCCCGATTGAAGCCACTTCCCCAAGAGCGTGAAGAAGCCGGGTCGCGAGCAGTTGAGCGCGCTGTTGGCCAGTATCGGCCAACGCGGGGGTGGGCGCAGCGTGAGGTCACCGGTGAGGACGAGGACAGCTCTCGCTCCGGGGAGTCCGATCAGGTCCGGGACATGCTCTCGGTGGTGATCAGCTTCCCGGAGCGCCTATGCGGTCATCGCTAAGCCCGACGCCCCAAA
>JAJYPP010000023.1 GCA_021795235.1 bacterium | reverse complement strand
CGGATGAGCAGAGTACGCCTACAGAAGGAGCGCGCTCGAAGTCGTCCGGGATCGCGAAACGCTTGACGGGGACCCTCGCGGCCGAGCGGCTCATCGCCGCCAACGGGTATCCCCGGTGGCGTCAACGATGGCGTAAGGGCTCGCCGTGGGGGGCTCTCGTCGAGTGCCAGCGCTACCGGTGGTCGAGAGCGGTAGCGGCAGGTGCTACGCAAATACCTGTAGGCGATCTAACAGATCGGCGGCGCACCGATGAGGTCGCCAGATGAGACGCAGCCTGCGCGCGCTTGCACACGGGCCTGGCTTCACTGGCGGGAGCTTCCGCGCCGCTCCGGGTGGGACTCCCGGGCTCAGTCGCCCCTCCTGTCGCCGCGAGGCGAGACCCTGCTCAGGGGAGGGACGCCGCTGGCAGGCAATGTCAGCTTTCGCGAACCAGGTCAGCCCCAGGTCAACTACCTCTTGCCGAGCACGGCGTGCTCCGCAAGCAGGTTGCCGGGAAGCACCAGCTGCACCGCCGGTGGCGGGGCCATGGCCTCGTTGATCAGGTCCTCGAGCAGGGCCGGAAACGAGACCCCGCTCGCCTCCCAGAGGTAGAAGGCGAGCGACCCCGGGATGGTGTTCACCTCGTTCAGGTAGAGTTCGCCACCGTCGGAGAGCAGGAAGTCGACCCGAGCCGTGCCCCGGCAGCCCAGCCACTCGAAGGCCGAGGCCGAGAGCCGCTGGATCTCCTGGCGCAGCTGGGACGGGATCTCAGCCGGCAGCTCGCGGCGGGGGTCGCCCTTGCCGTCCTGCCCCTTGGGCAGCAGCTTCCCTTGGGGGGCGTACTTCTCCTCGTAGGAGAGCACCCCCAGCCCCTTGAGCGGCCTCTCCACCTCCGAGGCGCGGGGAGTGCCGCAGGAGCGGATCGCGCAGTTCAGGTCCTGGGCACCCTTCACCGCCGGCTCCAGGATCACCTCCCAGTCAAATTGAAACGCCAGCTCGACCGCCTGCTCCAGCTGGGCCCCGGTCTCCACCAGGCTGACCCCGATGCTCGACCCACTGCGGTTGGGCTTGACCACCAGCGGCCAGGCGAGGGCAGCCGCCCCCTCCAGCGCCTGCTCCTTGGAGCGCGCCAGACGCGCCCCGACCACGGGCACTCCCAGGGACTGGAGGAGCTGTTTGGAGCGGAACTTGTCCATCGCCAGGGCTCCCGCCAGCACCCCGCAGCCGACCACGGGGATGCGTGCCAGCTGCCCCAGCGCCGCCAGCACGCCGTCCTCGCCCTGCCCGCCGTGGGTCAAGGGAAAGACGACATCCGCCGGCAGCTCCCGAGGCGAGCGCAGCCGAGAGGTTGCTCCCTGCCTGAAGATCCCCGCCTCGAGGTCCAGGACGACCGGATCGCCGGCCTCTGGCAGAGCGCGGCGGAAGGTGGTCAGGTCGCTGAAGGAGGGGTCCGTCAGCCATCTTCCCCGCTTGGTGATGTAGATCGGGATCACCCGGGCCCCCAGCTCCCCCATCACCGGCATCGCCTGGCACGCGGTGATCACGCTGATCTCGTGCTCCGGCGAGGTTCCCCCGAAGATCGCCGCCACCCGAACTCCCTGCAGCGTCACCGCCGCTCCAGGTACTGGTCGGGAAGGTCGTTCTCGAAGAGGACGACGCTGCCCGAGCCGGCGAGGCCCGGCAGCAGCGCCTGGGCTCCCGCGAGGTCGTCGACCACTGTTATCTGCTCGCGGGGATACCCGGCCTCGAGCAGCCCGCGACGCACCGGCGCCGATTGGCGGGGACCCACCAGGATCACCTGCGAGCAGACCGCCGCCGCCATCGTGCCCAGCTCTGCCATCCTCTGCTCCTGCTCCGGACCCAGCTCGACGAAGCCCGGGGTGACCAGGACCCGGCGCAGGCCGGGCAGAGCCCCCAGGAGGTGGAGCGCCTCCGCGGCGCCCTCCGGGTTGGAATTGTAGGAGTCGTCGATGATGGTTATCCCGTGGTTGTGGGTGACCTCGAGGCGGTGGGGGGCACCCCTGAGCCCTTTGGCCCTGGCCGCCAGCGTGGTCGGGTCCCGGCCCAGCTCGATCGCCGCCGCCAGGGCGCAGAGCAGATCCGAGAGCAGGTGGCGCCCGTAGAGCGGGACCTGCATGGCGATCTCCTCGCCCCGGCTCCCCCGGAGCTGAAATGAGGTCCCCTGGCCGGAGATCTCCGCTCCATCCAGCCACCAGCGGTCGCCGGGAGCACCGACCTCCACCAGCCGGGCGCGCAGGTGGCTCAGCAGCACATCCTTCTCCGCGATGTCGGAGGGCATCACCGCCAGGCCGTCGGCGGGGATCGCCTCCAGCAGCTCGGATTTCGCCTCAGCGATGAGGCGGCGGCTGCCGAAGCGCTCCAGGTGCATCAGCCCGATGGCGGTGAGGATCGCGGCCCTGGGGTGGGTGAAGGAGCAGATCTCCGCGATCTCGCCCCGGCGGTAGGCGCCCATCTCCACCACCGCCGTCCTGTGTTCGTCCCCCAGCCCCTCGTTGATCGCCCGGCACACCCCGAGGGTGGTGTTGAAACTCTCGGGGGTGGCGAAGCAGGGTTGGCCGGGCTCGTCCAGGAGTTGGGCCAGCAGCACCTTGGTGGTGGTCTTGCCGTAGCTGCCGGTGATCCCCACCACCAGCGGCTTCGACCTGAGCAGCCGTGCCTCGGCCAGGGCCATGAAGCGCCGCCGCTGGCTGGCCTCATAGGGAGCCAGCAGCCTGGCTGCCAGGCTGAGCGACCCCACCAAGAGCAGGTCCACCAGGCCCACCGCCAGAGCCCCCAGCCCCCCCCCGAGGAACGACAGGAAGAGGACGAGGTAGGCGATCAGGCAGGCGAGGGCGCCCAGCCGCCTGGCCCTTGCGGTCCAGTTCAGAGCGGACCGGGTCGCGAAGGGCCGGTAGAGCGGTAGCGGCAGCAGCGCCGCGGCCAGCAGCGGGACCGGACGCCAGAGCTGCGGCACGGCGGCAGCGGCCACGAGCAGGACCAGACCGGCCGCAAGCAGGCTCAGCTGCCACCTCCTCCTGGTCTCGAACCGGCGCCTGGCTGTCGGCCAGAGCCGGGACGGCAGGTACTCGTCGAGTTGGAACAGGTAGAGCCACCCGACCGCCTGCCGCGCCGACGCCGCCAGGGCGACCAGGGCCAGGGCCGCCGCCTGCCAGTAGGGAAGGCTCACGCGCTCAGATCTCCGCGTCCATGAAGGCGTCGAAGATGCGGGCGAAGCGCCCCGCCTCGTCCACGAAGGGGAAGTGGCCGCTCCCCTCCAGGACCACCAGCTCCGAGCTCGGCACCAAGGCATGCAACCGCTCCGCGTGGGGATGCAGCGGCAGTTCGGTGTCCCTGGCGCCCCACACGATCAGGGTCGGGATCGTGATCCGCTCAGCCTCTGCGCTCACGTCCTCGGTCACCGCCGCCACCAGGGTCGGCCGGAGCGCTGGAGCGGCCGCCCGGTAGTCGGCGGACCCGAACCGATCCACCAGCCACCCTCGAGCGGTGCTCGCCAGGGGAGGAGGGAGCAACCCGCTGAGTGAACGCAGGGTCTTGAAGGCCCGCACCCGGGCGCTCGGCGGAGCGCTCGCCAGAGGCCGGATGCCAGACGCTGCACAGAGCAGCAGGCGGTCTGGGACCGAGGCACCGGTCGCCAACCGGATCGAGACCTGACCCCCGTAGGAGTGGCCGAGGAGGCTGTGAGAGGAGCCGAGCAGCCCCTCACCCCAGCGCCGCACCAGCTCGGAGTAGCGGGCGCTGTTCCAGCCGCCGTCTCCCAGCGGCGACTCCCCGAACCCGGGCAGGTCCAGGGCCACCAGCCTCCTTGGGGTGCGGCTCAGCCGCAGCAGGCCGGTGAATGAGGCAGCGCTCGACCCCCAGCCGTGCAGCAGCAACACCGGGGGATCCTCCCCGGGCCGCTGGAGCCAGGAGAGGCGCTGGCCGTCGACTCGTCCTTCAGCTCTGGCGAGCGAGCCCACGGGCCCGGGAGTCGGCATCGGAGGTGGAGTCTAAGGCTTGTCTCAGCCGCGGCCCGACTTGGTGTGGTGAGATCGGCTCATGCTCGGACCTATAATCCCGCCTGCTTTGTCCAAGGAGGAAGTCGAGTCCCGCCCCACCCGGGTGCTGGTGGTCGATGACGAACCGTCGATCACCGAGTTCATCGAGCTCGGACTGCGGCGAGAGGGGTTCTCGGTGCGAACCGCTCCCGACGGCCGGGCGGCGCTGACCGCGGTCGACCAGTTCCACCCCGACGTGGTCATCCTCGACATCATGATGCCCAGGCTGAACGGCCTCGAGCTGACCCGGGAGCTGGCCGGAGACAGCCGCCGGAGCCTGATCATCCTCTCCGCCCGAGACGAGACCCAGGATCGGATCGCGGGGCTCGAACTGGGCGCCGACGACTACCTGGTCAAGCCCTTCGACTTCGGCGAGCTGCTGGCGCGGGTGAGATCGGTCCTGCGTCGGCGCCAGCCGGAGCAGGCCGCCCTGGTCCAGGCGGGGCCGCTGGAGCTCGACCGCGCTCACCGGCTGACCAGCTACCGCGGGGAGGCCGTGGAGCTGTCACCGCGGGAGTTCGACCTGCTCTGCTACCTGGTTGAGCACCGGGGCCAGGTGCTGGAGCGGGATCGCATCCTCAACGCGGTGTGGGGCGTCGCCTTCTACGGCGACGACAACAACCTGGAGGTCTACATCCGTTACCTGCGGCGGAAGCTGGGGGACTCGGAACGCCGCCTGATCCAGACGGTGCGCGGGGTGGGCTACCGCCTTGTCGTCGACTGAGCGCCGCGTCGCCTGGCACCACAGCCTGCGCTGGCGTCTGACCCTCACCTTCGTGCTGCTGCTGGCGCTCCTGCTGGCCGCGGCGGGGACCGTCGAATACTCCCTGCTGCGGGGGGCGGTGATCGCCAGCCGCGCCCAGACCATGACCGCCGCCTTCCAGGACTCGCGGGCCGTCCTGCTTCGCCTGGAGCGCACCCGGCGCGCCGATCACCGCCCCCGGCTGGGAGCTGGGACGCTCGCCAAGGCGCTGGTAGACCAGATCGCACTCGGGAGGCTGAGCGCCCTGGTGGTTGGCCCCGACCTCCAGGTGCTGGCCTCGGCCGCCCCCGGCAGCCCACCCAGCCCCGCGGTGGTGGCTGGTCCAACGGCTCCCCTGGCCAGCCGCTCAGTCCTGCTGGCGGCGGCCAACTTCGACACCAAGAGCAACCCCGCGCTGCTGCCATCGAGCTCGGGCACGTCCCTGGTCCTGGTGTTCCCGCTGACCACCGCGACCGGTCGGGACCTCGGCGCGGTGGAGGTGGCGGAGCCCGCCGCCCCGCTCCAGGGAGAGCTCTCCCTGGCCTCGTTGGTGATCGAGCTCGGCAGCCTGGCGGTGCTCCTGGTCGCCTTGGGAGTTGGCCTCTGGCTCACCACCCGGTCGCTGCGCCCGCTGCGCCGGCTGACCGTCACCGCGGCGGCCCTGGGGAACGGCGACCTGGCCCAGCGCTCCGGTCTCACCCCCACCTCAGACGAGGTGGGGGTGCTGGCCCTGGTGTTCGACGAGATGGCCGAGAGCGTCGAGCGGACGGTGCGGATGCGGGAGGAGGCGGAGCGCCAGATGCGCCAGTTCATAGCCGACGCGTCCCACGAGCTGCGCACCCCGCTGACCTCGATCAAGGGATACCTGGAGGTGCTCCAGCGGGGCGCCGCCACCGACCCCCAGGCGGTCGACAAGGCGCTGGGCACGATGGCGCTGGAGGCGGAGCGGATGCGACGGTTGGTGGCCGACCTGCTGACCCTGGCGCGAGCCGACGCCGGTCGCGAACTGAAGGTGCGCCCCGTCGACCTGGCCGGCTTCATGGACGAGTTCCTGGACGAGCGAGAGGGTGAGCCCGGCCGCCAGCTGGAGGCCAACCTGGTCGCCCTGGCGGACCCCGATGCGCTCATCACGATCTGCCAGAACCTCCAGGCCAACGCCGAACGGCATGGGGGCGGACGCTCCATCCGATGGTCCACGGTGCGATCGGAGGACTGGGTCGGGTTGAGCTGTTCCGACCAGGGCCCCGGGATAGCGGAGGAGGACCTGGCCCACGTCTTCGAGCGCTTCTATCGCTCCGGAGACTCCCGCTCCAGGCAGGAGGGCGGCAGCGGCCTGGGCCTGGCCATCGTGCAATCCCTGGTGGAGCGCCAGGGTGGCCGGGTGACCGTCGAGTCCCAGGTCGGGCAGGGCGCCCGCTTCACGGTCTGGCTGCCGCCCGCCCGGGCCTCGGACTGGGAGCCTGGTCACAGCTGATCCTCGGTCTGGCTCAGACGGGACGGGCCACCACCATCCGGACCACGCCCTCCTCCTCCCACGGGGCCAGCTCCAGCACCAGGTCGCCGTCCTCCCGACAGCTCCGGGGCACCGACTCGCTGGGTTCGCCCAGGTCGAGCAGAACCTCAAGGCTGGTGCCCGGCGCAAGCCGGTCCAGCGCGACCCTGGTCCTGACGAACGTGAGCGGGCAGGAGATCCCTCGCAGGTCCAGGCGGGCCGCCGAACTCTCGCTCATCACCGTCTCCTGGAAATCGGGGGCAGGGTCGGTCGCGGCCACGCTCTCTGGCGACCATTTTCCTCGCCGCGACGTACCATCTACCTATGAAGCACTTGCTGCGACACCCGCTGTCGGCGGTCCTGCTGGCCTTGGTCGTCTTGTTCCTGGCCTTCTTCGTGGTCCTGCCCACGCTCACCGTGATCTTCCACCTGATCATCGGGCTGGCCATCATCTGGGTTCTCTTCTCGCTCTTCAAGGTCTACCGGCACCACCAGCACCCGGGGGCGCCCTCCCGCACCTGACCGAGATCGCGGCCCCGTCCATCGAGGTGGGCTCCCCGACCGCCCTTGGCGGCGGCCACCGCCCTGGTTGGGACAGCACCGGGGCACGGCCCGACCGGCCTCGGTCAGAGTCGTGGATCGTTGGGTGCCGCCGGCCGATCCCCGGCGCATACCTCAACCCAATCCCGTGCGCTCCTGGTCACCTCGTCGCGGCCTGGGCGCCGGGCTCCAGAGCCAGGCGCACCACTTCCACCAGGTCCTCCTGCGCCACCCCCGGGAGCGCGTCCGGAAGCCATGCGGACCGGATCCGCGCCCTGACCTGTTCCAGCTCGGCCGGCCCCACGATGGCCTCTTCCAGATCTGGTACCGCATCGCCGACCGCGTAGAAGTCGCCGCTGACCAGGGCGTGGGTGATGCGACCGGCGGCGACCATCACGGTCGCCCGCAGCAGCCCCCCCGGCGCCTTGTGGGTCCCCTGCCCGACCCGGACGTTGCCGGTGATCTTGAGGGATCGGAGGCGGGCATCCGGGAGGCGCACATCATTCAGCCAGGTGGCGCTGCGCATGCGCTGGACCCAACGACGGTACGTCTCGCGCTCCGCCGCACCCAGCTGACCCGGCTCCAGACGAACTCCCAACTGCCCCTCGAAGGCGGTCACCAGTTCGCGGGTGACCAACCCGGGCGCGGGGCGCCGGCCCAGCTCCCGCTCCAGGCTGGAGACATAGGCATCCATGGTCGCCGCCACCTTGTCGCGCATCTTCTCATCGGGAATCAGCAGGACGCTGGCCGCCGCTCGGGCGTTGAAGGCGCTGATGATCGAGCCCACGAAGACAAACGCCTGTCCGATGGTGGCGGCGCCCAAGCCCCCGATCTTGCGCCCCTCCACCTGAAGGTCGTTGACCGGTGCGAAGTGCGCCCCCTTCACTCCCAGCGCCCGGTAGCATTCGACCGGTGCGCGGGCGAAGTGTTCGAAGGCGCGGGCGATGCTGGAGGGCGCGTCCCGGGGATGGCACACTATCTGGAAGAAGAGCTGATCGCGATCCAGGTAGACCGCCCCGCCGCCGACCTCGCGCCGCAGGATCGGCAGCCCCAGTCGACGACAGGCATCCACATCGACCTCGCGGCTCAGCTCCTGGTGGCGGCCGATGCAGACGTATGGCCGCCGCGGACGGCAGAGGATGATGGTGTTGGGGTCGCCGGGACGCAGACTGTCGGCTACGGCGTGGTACAGAGTCTGGCTCTCCGTGTAAGAGCAGAGACCTAGATCCAGCAGTCTCACAGCGTCCATGACTCACTCCGACCCCGCTTCCAGCGCACCCACATCATCGGTTCGGGTCACCCCCGGCCTCGAACTTCCGTGTCCGTTCCAGCCCCTGGTCGAGGGGCTGACTACGGTCGAGTCCCTCACGCTCCGCCCCATCGTGCGGGCCTGGGCCGTGGCTGCGGACCATACCGTGCTGGTGGCCCGCGACGCGGACGGTTCCGAGCTCGGGCAGCTCGCTCTGCCGAACCGGGACTACCTCACCTTGGCAGGCCTCTCCCTGCCCGCCCACCGTATCGTGGCGGCCGCCGGCGGCTGGATCTGGTTGCGGTCGTGGCCGGCCAAGCTCAACCAGCGCGCCATCAAGCGTCCCTTCGCCAGGGAGTTGCTGGTGCTCTCGCCGTCCGGAGAGGTGCGCACCCTCCTGACCCTGGAGGGCGCCCTGGTCCAGACGGTGGTGGCCGGAGAGCTGGTGCTGGTCGCCACCTCCGGGGGCGCGCTGCACGCCTTCAACCCCGACGGCACCCGGCGCTGGACCCATCCGGTGCCGGGGTGGCCGGCTACCCCCGAGCCGCGGGTGTGGGCTGACCAGCTGGGCCGGCGGGTATGGGTCTCGGAGCGGGGTGGCGTCACCGAGCTCGATGGCGAGGGAGTCGTGCGCTGGAGCTGGGAGGCGCCGCCGCTGGCCTGGTCCGATGACGTCTCGGAGTGGCGCCGCCGCCAGGCCGCGCAGGTGCTCGGGGTGGCCGCCGACGCGCCGGTCGTCCAGCTCCGCCGGGCCTTCCGTCGCCGGGCCAAGGAGACCCACCCCGATCACCATCCCGATGAGCCGGACGCGGCTCAGCGCTTCCGCGCGGTGGCCCAGGCCTACGCGGTCCTGATCCACCGGGCGCCGGCGTCGCCGCACCCCCCCGCCGGCAGCGACCTGCTCGAGGTCGGCGGGGTGTGGGCGGGCGGTCCGGAGGCGGCCTGGGTCGCGACCCGGTCCGGGAGCTGGCACCTCATCGACCCGGGAGGCCGGGAGCGGGACGGTGGCCGGCTCAGGCGCCGGGCGCCGGTCACCCTGGCCGTCAACGCCCGGGGGGAGCTGGTGGCGGCCGGTGGCGCCAGCGAGCTGGAGCTGGCCGACGGCCGCCTGGTGGCGGTGCCGGCCGGGTGGGACTGCGCGCTGCGCGCCACCCGGACCGGCGTCGTCGCCCACTGCCGGGATGGTCTCCTGTTCGTCGCGGACCAGGGGACGGTCGGACAGGCACACCTCCAGCGCCCGGCTCAGCAGGAGTGGGTGGGAGATGACCTGTACCTCTTCTGCGCGGAGGGCGACTTCTGGCGGCTCAGACCTGGTAACCCTGCTCCTCCAGCATCTCCTCCATGACGTCGCCGAGGATGGCGTGCAAGTTGGGGTCGATGCTCTTGATCATGTCCAGAACCCCGGTCAGGTGCCAGATCAGGTAGAGCTCGGTGAGCGTCTTGGGGGCCACGTCCCACGAGGTGCTGGTGGTGTGCAGGGTCTCCGGCGGCAGCGCCTTGCGCCACAGCTGGAGATTCGCCGAGGTCGCCTTGGTTTCGGGTCCCCAGTCCGGGAACGCCTCCGGCTGGATCATGTCCGGGGAGACCTGGGTCCCGGTCCCCATGATCTTGTAGATGATCCGGCCGTATCCCTCCAGGGCCTCCTTGGCGCTGCTGAGGCCGTTCTTGACCGCCACCTCACGCAGGATCGTGATCACCCCTCCGGGGTTGTTGCCGCGGGGGCAGCGCAGGCAGGAGAAGCACTGGGAGCAGTCCCAGACCTCGCCGTTCATCTGCTCCCACACCAGCTCGATGTCCTGGCGGGCGACCGCCTGGGTGATGCGGCGGGGGCTGAAGTTGTAGAACCGAGCCGACGGACAGGCGGCCACGCAGATCCCGCATTCGTAGCACCCCTTCAGGAACTCGGGGAAGCGGGCGTCGGCCTGCACCTCGCCGAAGATGCGCTGCTTCTCCTCCGCGGTGGCCTGGGGAATCGAGGTTGGGCGCATCAGCTGGTCCTCCGGATCAGGAACCGGAGCACCTTGCCCTCCTGTTCGGTGGCCAACAACTCGTGGCCCGACCGCCGCGTCCAGGTCTGGATGTCGGGAGTGGCGCCGGGGTCGTCCGCAATCATGAGCAGTGTCTGCCCGACCTCCACCTCCTTGATCGCCTTGGAGACCTTCACGATCGGCATGGGGCACATCATGTGGAGACAGTCGAGCGTCTTGTCCGCGCCTTCAATGGCCATCATTTCCCTCCAGTCTTGGGCTGCGGATGGAGTCCTCCTCGAGCAGGCGCGCCCAATCCGCCTGCTGATTCTCTTTGAACGTGCGCCGCACCCAGGTCGGGGCCAGCCGCCAACAGGTCACGCACATCGGCCGCCCCGCCTCCACCGGCATCATCTGGCACAGCGGGCACAACAGCTGCTCAGTCGGCGCAGCGGTAGCATCGGATTCCGTCACGGTCGATGCGCTCCTTGTAGAACTCGAAGGCCCTAGGGCCGGCGGTCAGCCGGGGCCGTTCGTGCGGGAGGTCGGTGGGCCGCAGCCGGGCCAGCCAGCCCTCGCCGTAGGGGTCGCGGTTGGCGATCAGGATGTCCTCTTCGAAGCGGACCTGGTTGACCTCCAAGAGCTCCCCCGACAAAGGGGTCGGAAACGGCCCCACCCACTTGGCGCTCTCGATGGTGGCCACGCTCTGGCCGGCCCGGAACACCTTTCCCGGGCGCTTGAAGAGGATGCTCACCAGCTTTCCCGCCCTGGTCTGGGCGGGGTCGGTCATGCCCATGGTCATCGTGCCGTCGGGCTCGAAGCGCACCCACACGTCCTGCTCGAGGTCGTATTCGAGGTCCTCGGGGATGGCACAGCCCTGGTAGGCACGAGGGAGGGTCTCCATCATCAGCTGGCGCAGTCGATCCCCTCCGCCTCGAGCAGGCGGCGGTAGGCCTCCACGCCATCGGTCCCGGTGACCAGGTCGCTGCTCTCCCCATCCCAGTCCGTGGGCTGGAGGCGCACTATCCAGTTGGCGTATGGATCCCGGTTGAGCACCGTGGGGTCGTCCTGGGGCGCCTGGTTGACGGCCACGATCTCCCCGGTCAGGGGGCTCGGGATCGGCCCCACCCACTTCGAACTCTCGATGGTGCCGGTGCTCTGGCCCCGGGTCAGGGCGCGGCCCACCTTCTTGGTGGTGACAACGATTATCTTGCCGGCCAGCTTCTGGGCCACGTCGGTGATCCCGATCAGGGCGGCGCCGTCGCTCTCGCGCCGGACCCACACGTGCTTGTCGATCAGGTAGTGGAGGTCGTCGGGAATGTTGCAGTTGTTGACTGTAGCCAAGGCTATCCCTCCGTCGGTAGGTCTAGGGCGGTCTCCGAGTGCGTCTCCCAGTGGTAGAGCAGGAGGTCGAAGCCCACCATCCTAATCTCATCGGCGAACTTGTCCAGGAACAGGGGATCCCGGCCCCTGGGGTTCACCTCCTTGCTGATGCCCTCGGTGCAGGTCGGGCAGTTGACCTCCATGAAGGTGCGCCCGCCCTCGACCCGGGTGGTGAGCCGGTCGCGGTGGTCAGCCAGCATGTGCGCATGCAGCTCCCGGCGTTCTCCTATCCTGCCGCAGAATGGACAGGTCACGTCCCACCGGCTTCGACCGCGCCCTCGACCGCAGACTCGAAGAGGACCATCAGCTCTTCCAGCAGGGCGGTCGGGCGCAGCTCTCCCGTGCTCGGATCCCAGGTGGCCAAGCCGGCTTGCGCCAGCGCCTGGAGGGACACCTCGGCGAGCGGGCCGGAGGCGACCACCGGGCCGGTCCCCCAGAGCCGGAGCGCCAGGGCGTACTCGGCAGCGCCGGCCAGGCACAGCAGGGCCCGTCGCAGCAGGGCCTCGAGGAGATCGCGCTCGCCGCCGGGCTCGGCTTCAGCTCGGAGCGGACGGGTCTCCAGCGCCAGCCAGCGGTCCTGGGCCCGCAGGAACGCGGTCCGACGGTCGGCGACCGCGGCCGCGGGGCCACCCCCGGCAGCGCTCCGGTCAGGCGACAGCAACCGCTGCCACCTCCGGCTCCAGGGCCGCCTCCACCAGTTCGATGACGTCCATCACCTGGATGCGCCCCTCCATGCCCGTCGCCTGTACCGCGGCGGTGTACATCACCACGTCCTTGGGGCAGGCGACCACGAAGTAGCCGGCGTCCCCGAGGGAGACAGCCTCGCGAATCCTGTTCTCGCTGGGCCGCTCCTTGACCCCCCGGTCATCCATCCAGATCCGCCCCCCGCCGGCGCCGCAGCAGAAGCTGTTCTCCCGGCACCTGGGCATCTCATGCACCTTGACGCCCACCAGCTCCATGATCCGGCGGGGAGCCTCGAAGCCGTTGTTGTACCTCCCCAGGTAGCAGGGATCGTGATAGGTGGCGACCATCTCCTGGCCGCGGGTGGGCTTGAGGGCCCCCTTCTCCAACAGCTCGAGCAGGAGCTGGGTGTAGTGGAGCACGGGGTAGGTGCCGCCCAGCCTCGGGTACTCCTGGCCGATCGCGTTGAGGCTGTGGGGGTCGGTGGTCATGATCCGCTGGAACTCGCACTTGGCGAGCGTCTCGATGTTGTGCTGGGCCAGCATCTCGAACAGGCCCTCCTCGCCGACTCGGCGGACGTCGTTGCCGCTGTTGCGCTCACCCTCGTAGAGGATGCCGAAGTCGACTCCGGCCCGATTCATGACCCGGGCCACGGTCTGGGTGAGCCGCTGCACGCGAGGGTCGTAGGAGGCGAAGTCGCCCACGAACCAGAGCACGTCGACCGGCTCCTTGCGCGCGTCCTTGATGGTGAAGCCGAGCTCCTTGGTCCACTTCGAGCGCAGCCGCTCCGACTGGTTGAAGGAGTTGCCGTACTGGGCCAGGCTGGCCAGGGTGTCCTGCAGGCGGGGCTCCATCCGCCCCTGCTCCACCAGCTGGCGGCGCATGTCGACGATCTTGGGCACGTGCTCGATATGGAGGGGGCAGACCTGCATGCAGGCACGGCAGGTGGTGCACGCCCACAGGGTGTCGTCCTTGATGGCGTCGCCCAGGAGCTGAGCCCCGCCGACCCCCTTGCGGTGAGAGCCGATGCCCTCCTGCTCCAGCAGGTGATCACGCAGGTCCATGATCAGGAGCTTGGGACTGAGCGGCTGGCCGGCGGCGAAGGCGGGGCAGACCGCCTGGCAGCGGCCGCACTCGGTGCAGGCGTACAGGTCCAGCATCTGCTTCCAACCCATTTGATAGATCTGCTTGAGACCGACCGAGGGCTGGCTGAGGTCGGCCGCCGGCAGGGTCCCCTTGGGCTTCAGGTCGCGGAAGTAGATGTTGGGGATGCCCACGAAGACGTGCAGGTGCTTGGAGGTCGGGATGTAGGCCAGGAAGGCGAGGATGGCCAGGATGTGGGTCCAGTAGAAGACGTGGGCAAAGGGGGCTGCCTTGGCCCCGTGGACCCCCGCCAGCCCGACCAACCCCGCCAGGGCTGAGCTGACCGGGCGCCAGGCCGCGGACGGGTCATGACCCTCGGCGACCCGGAAGCCGTTGTGGATGAGCATGCTGGCGACCACCAGGAAGATCAGGATCAGGATGATGGTGGCGTCCCGCTCGTTGGAGCCCTTGAAGCGGGCCGGACGGCGCACGTAGCGGTTGTAGGCTGCCATCGCCAGACCCACCAAGACCAGGACGTCGAAGATGTCCTGGAGCAGGGCGATCCAGGTGTTGCCCCCGATCAGGGCCAGGCTGAAGCCGGGAAAGAGGCCCTTGCCGAACTCCTGGATCACGGCGGTGAGCAGGACCACGAACCCGCTGAAGATCATCAGGTGGAGGATCCCGGAGTAGCGGATCTGGAGCAGGCGGGTGTGGCCCCCGACGTTGGTCACCACCCCCCAGATCCGGCGCAGGGGCTGGTCGAGGCGGTTCTCGGCCGCCCCCTTGGTCAGCGGCCGCAGCAGCCGCGAGAAGCGGTAGCCGGCCCAGGCGAAGGTCGCCAGCATGAGCGCCAGCAGCGCGACCGTGGTCGGTGCCATGGGATCAGCCGGCCGCCTTGAGCCGCTCGCTGAGAGCGGGCAGGAGGTCGAAGAGGTCGCAGGTGGTCCCGTAACCCGCGACCTGGAAGATGGGGGCGTTGGGGTCGGTGTTGATGGCGATGATGAGCCCTGCCCCCTGCATGCCCTCCAGGTGCTCGGGCGCCCCGGAGATGCCCACGGCCACGTAGAGCTTCGGCTTGACGGTCATGCCTGACTTGCCGACCTGGCGCTCCTTGGGCAGCCAGCCGCTGTCAACCACCGGTCGGGAGGCTCCCAGCTCCGCGCCCAGCGCCGCGGCGAACTCCTCGGCGACCTCGATGTTGTCGGGTCCGCCGATGCCGCGCCCGACGCTGACGATCCGCTCCGCCTTGGTGATGTCAATGCCGCCGCCGCCACCACCACTGGTTCCGACCATGCTGGTCCGGAGGTGGTTGAGCGCGTCCGGGGGATCCATGGCCACCCTCTCCCCGCGGCCGCCGGAGCGGCCGGCCGCCTCGGGGAAGCTGCCCGAGACCACCGAGAAGACCGCCGGCGGCGCGGTCTTGGTGGTCGCCACCAACTTGCCGCCGTAGAGCTGGCTCTCCGCCACCAGCTCCCCGCCATCGACCGACAGCCCCACGCAGTAGGCGACCACCGGCCGGTTGGTGGCGGTGGCGCTCCCCGCGGCCAGGTCCAGCCCGGCCGAGGTGTATCCCACCAGGACCGCGGCCGGCTCCCGGGCCCGGATCGCCTCCACCAGCACCTCCTGGTGAGCCTCGGGCAGGTACGCGGCCAGAGCGGGGCTGGAGACGGTGACGATGACGTCCGCCGCGCCCAGCTCCGCGATCAGCGGCTCCGGGTCCGCGGCCGCCACCAGCGCCTCCACCGGACCCCCGAGTCCCGCCGCCAACTGCCTGGCCAGGCCCAGCAGCTCAAAGCTGATCGGTGCCACCCGGCCCTTGTCGATCTCGATGTAGACCAGAACCCCAGCCATGCTCATGCTCCCAACAGGCCGCGCTCGCGGAGCACGTCCAACAGCTGCTGCGCTATCTCCTCGGGCTTGCCCTCCCACATCTGCGCCCCGGCGCCCTGGGCCGGGGGGGCCAGCCGGGTCACGGTCGTGCCCAGGGCGACCGCCTCGCCCCCGGCGGCGGCCGAGCCGATCTGGGCCGACGCCATGATCTGCCGGAGCCGGCTGATCGGCACGTAGCGGGGCGGTCGGGTGGCCGCCTGCACCCCCAGGACCGCCGGCAGCTGGACCTCGAGGGTCGCCATCCGCCCGCCCGAGTACTCCTGCTGCACCTGGACCGTGGCCCCCGACACCTCGGCCCCGCTGACCACGCTGACATGGGGCCAACCCAGAGTGGTCGCCAGGATGGGAGCCAACTGGCCGTGGAGATCGTCGGCCGCCTGCACCCCGGTCAGCACCAGATCCGGCGCCAGCTCCCGCAGCACCGGGGCCAGCGCCGCCGCCGCCCGGGGCGCGTCGGTGCGCTCATCCGCGCTGGGTACCTTGAGCGCCCGGTCGGCGCCCCGGGCCAGGGCCGCGTACAGCACCTGGTCGACCCCGTCCCCCTCCAGGGCCACGGCGGTCACCTCCGCGCCGCCGGCCTCTTTGAGCAGGATCGCCTGCTCAAGGGCGTGGTCGTCGAACTCGTTGAGCTTCCACTTGACGCTGTCCCGGTCGATGTCGGTGCCGCTGGCGTCAACCTCGACCTCCTCGACCAGGTCGGGCACCTGCTTCAAGATCACTGCGATATGCACAGACCGCCTCCTAGTGCAGGGCCTCATCCACGAGTTCAATGACGTCGCGGACGAGCAATTTGCCCTCGTTGCCGGTTGATTTCACCGCGTCCTCGAAACGGGAGACCTCGTAGGGGCAGCAGACCACCAGCATCTCGGCGCCGGTCTCCACCGCCTCACGCACCCGTCGCTCGCTGAGCCGTTCGTTGGTGTGATTCCCCGAGAAGCTGTCCAGCCACATGCCACCGCCGCCGCCCCCACAGCAATACCCGTTCTCCTTGCACCGGAACATCTCCACGAACTCCAGCCCGGGGATCTGCCGGATCATCTCCCGGGGAGCGTCGTACTCGCCGTTGTGCCGGCCCAGGTAGCAGGGGTCGTGGAACGTGACCCGGTAGGGGAGCTCCCGGGCCCAGGGTAGCTGACCCATCAAGGGCGCCAGGAATTGAGTGTAGTGGCTGACATCGTAGACCCCGCCCAACTTGGGGTACTCATTGCGGAAGGAGTTGTAGGCGTGGGGGTCGGGCGTCACCAGGCGGGTGAACTCGTAGCGCTCAAGAGTGGCGATGTTCTGCTCCGCCACCATCTCGAACAGCCCCCGCTCACCGGCGGCGCGCTGGCTGTCACAGGAGCACTTCTCCTCGGCGCCGAGGATGCCCCAATCGACCCCCAGCACCTCCATGGTGCGGGCGAAGGCGCGCGCCGCATCGCGGCCGCGGGGGTGATAGGCCCAGTAGCACTCGACGAAGAAGAGCACGTCCACCGGCCGGGGCTCCCGGCTCAGCACGGCGACCGGCGCCCCGGCGTCGGCCACCCAGTCGGCCCTCTTGCGAGCGGGCTCTCCCATGGGGTTCCCGTACTGAAAGGTGTTCTCGAACGCCTTCTGGAGCTCCGGGGGGACGTTGCCGGTCGCCACCGCCTGCTCCCGGACCGCGGGCATGATCTTGAGGAGGTTGACCTCCTTGGGGCACACCCGCAGGCAGTTGCCGCAGGTGGTGCAGAGCCAGAGGTCGGGGCTGGTCAGCAGGTCGGCCCCCAGCTGGGTGCGCCGGTAGATCTTGCGGGGGCTGAAGTCGCCCACGTGGTCGACCGGGCAGGCGGGGGTGCACTTGCCGCACTGGTAACAGTAGGCCAGAGACTCCGCGCCGGGGATCTCCGTGACCCGGTCCAGGGCGCTGACGTCATGCTCCCAGATGACTCGCTGCTCGAACATCCGGTTCCAGTGGCCCGAGATGTCCATCCCCTCGAAGACCAGGTGCTCCTCCTCGTGGACTCGCTCCTTCTCGATCTCAGTCATTCAGACCTCCATCCGGTGGATGCCGAGCAGCCGGCGAACCAGCTGCGGCAAGGGCGGTATGACCTTGTTGAACTCCTGGCTCATCCGGATCCTGGTGATCGTGTAGAGGTAGACCCCGTAGACGCAGGCGAGGTAGACATCGACGCCGAACGCCTCGGTCCCAAAGCGCGTGAATCCAACTGAACGGCCGGTCTGGTTGACGAAGGCGATGCCCTCTCCGACCCTGAGATAGGTCTGGCCCGAAGACGCGGCGGACAGGTCGTGCTCCGCCATCGTGACCAGGGGCAGAGCGCCGGTACCGATCTCCGGGTCCCAGATCCAGCGGGTCCAGAGCCAGTAGCGCTCGGGGTCGAAGAAGTGGAGTGACTCGCAGGCCAGGTCGCGACGGATGCCCCGGTCCACCTCCGCCAGCTCCTGGTCGAAGGAGTCGATCCGAGCCGACACCGGACCCGGGCCGTGGAGGAGGTTCTGAAGGGCCTGACGCCAGCGCTCGTCGCTCACCTGGGCCAGCAGCTCATCGGCGTGCCGCCGGGCCGCGAAGATGGTCCGCAGCCAGCCCCGCAGCTGCGCCGACGAGAGCCGGGGCAGCGAGCTCTGGTCGAGCAGCTCCCCGAAGCGCCGGGACTTGACCTCCAGCTCGAGGGCGATGCCGTCCAGTTCGGGGGTCTGGATCAGGCGCTGGGCCTCTCGCATGAACTCCTGAGCAGCCTCGGTGTCGACCACCTGACCGTGGCCGGCCATCATCACCTCACGGAGACCGGAGACCGGCGGCGGAGCGCCGCCACCGCCTTCATGGCGGCGGACCCGGCCATGGAAACGCAGTCGTCGAGATCCTTGGGGCCGGCCGCGGCCCCGGCCACGTAGATGCCGGGCACCGAGGTGGAGACCGTGTCCAGGGCGCTCTCCGAAGGGACGATGAAGCCATGCTTGTCCTGGGCCACTCCCAGCATCTTGCCCACCACCTTGGTCCCCTCGGACGGCACCATCCCCACCGAGAGGATGACCACATCCATGGGGATCTCCATGGGGCGGTTCATGGTCGTGTCCTCCCCCTTGATCACCAGGCGGTCCCCCCGGCGGGTGATCTCGGTCACGATCCCGCGCACGAAGTTGACCTTGTATCGCTCCTGCGCCTTCCAGTAGATGCGGTCCTCCCAGAAGCCGTACATGCGCATGTCGATGTAGAAGATGAAGACCCGGCAGTCTGGGAGCAGCTCCCGGATCTCGGAGGCCTCCTTGCTGGCGACCCCGCAACAGACCTTGGAGCAGTACTCGTTGCCGATGCGGCGGTCGCGAGAGCCCACGCACTGGATGAAGCACACCTGCTTGGGGGGCTCGCCGGTGGACGGGCGCACGAAGTTCTTGGCCTGGAGCATCCGCTCCGCGTCGACCAGGGTGATGACGTCCTCGTATTCGTAGTAGCCGTAGGCCTGGGTCTCGCGGCCGGGATCGAAGTGGTCGAAGCCGGTGGCGATGATGGCCGCGCCGCAGCCGACCTCGGTCAGCGTTCCATCGGCCGCCCGCAGGGTGGCCCTGAAGTCCCCCAGTTCGCCCGCGAACGAGCTGACCTCGGTCTCCAGGTGGACCGTGACCAGAGGATGGGTCAAGACCGACTGGCGCGCTATCTCCAGCACCTCCTGGGCGGGCCTGTGGTCCAGCGCGAAAGCCGAGTAGCCCACCGAGTCCGGGGTGCCCCCCAGCCGGGCCCGGCGCTCGACCAGGATCACGTCACTGCCGAGGTCGGCCGCCCCCCGCGCCGCCTCCAGGCCGGCCGGGCCGCCGCCTATGACCAGAACTGACTCATCTGACACCGGTCTGCTCCCAGGTTAAGTACTGCATCTCTCCACTCTGAATCCGCTTCAGGTCCTGCTCGAACTCGGCCCAGCGCGCCTCCCAGTCGATGCCCATCTTCTCCAGCAGCGGCCGGTAGTCGACCGAATGCCAGTGCAGCTGACAGACCCGGTAGGGATGGGCGCCCATCGCCAGGGCCACGAACTGGGCCTCCGACATCACCGGGATGCCGACGTTGTAGCCCTTGGCCTTGCCCACGAACTGGCTCTTGTCAAGGGTGGTCACGCAGCCGGTGTCGTGGGTCAGGACCACGTCGGGATTGGCCTCGTCCTTCATCACCTGGATCTTGCGCAAGGTGGCGAAGGAGCGCGTGAAGTCGCGCTGCACCAGGATGTGCCGGAACCCGAACCCGCAGCAGTCGAACCAGGTCGAGTAGTCGGCCACCGTGGCCCCCATGGCCTTGACCACCGCCGACACCACCGCGGTGCGCTGACCGCTGTAGATGTCCTCGTCGTAGATGGCGTCCTCGGCGACCAGCTTGTAGTAGTGGCAGGCGGGATGGACCGTGACCGTGATCTTGGAGAGGTCGAGCACCCGCCGCTTGGCGAATTCTCCGCGCATCGCGTGCACCCACTCGCTGTAGTGCACTATCTCCTCCGGGATCACCAGCGGCTTGCCCAGCCGGGTCATGATGTCGCGCACCTGGCTGCGCAGCTCCGGACTGTGCACCAGCTGCTCGCGGACCTCCTTGTAGTGGCCGTAGCTGGTGCCGCAGTGGATCATGGGGTAGTAGCCGGTCTCGTACGCGGCCGCGAAGTTGCGTTGGGCAACAGCCGCCTGGGCGGCCGCGTTGGAGGTGGCCGAGGCGTAGTAGTTCCAGGCCGTGCAAGAGGTCTGGTCGCGAGGATCGTTGTAGTCCAGCTCCAGGGCCCGGTGCAGCCAGAAGATGGACGTCGAGTAGCCGGGGATGTGCCCGCATTGCCCGCAGCTCTTGTGATGCCAGGTGTGCTGCATGGGGATCTTCTTCTTGCGCCCGTACTTGGTCTCCACCTCGATGTAGGGCTCGGGCACGCGCTGGACCACCCACTCCCCCTGCCGCTCCAGCTCGAAGACCGCCTCCCGCAGATCCTCGGTCGGGGCCTTGGCCGGGTCGCGCTGGAACTTTCTATTCGCGAGCGCTGTCGCGGGCGCTCCCAGGGCACTGGTCGACGGCTTGTCGCTCATGGGCTCCATGCCTCCTGTGTCAATGGCCGCGACTCAGTATGTGGCGACCCCCGGGTGGACACACTCCCCCGATTGGGGTGACTCGCATCCCCCGGAAGGGGGAAATTGCGTCTGTGGAGCTGGCCTGTGCAAGTGTCAGCGGAGTCCAACGTGGCACTCTTGAGATGGCAGCACCGGATGTACCGGCCCTGGGTGGTGGAGCCATCCCGCGGTCATGGCGCCTCTGGCGGCGTGGACCCCGGCCCAGCTGAGGAGAGCCCCGCACGACCTTCAGGTATTACGGCTTGTAAGGCAGTGCTACCGTTTGCTCTGTGGTAACCACAGTCAACCCAAAGGGTCAGGTGACAATCCCCGGTCCGCTCCGGGTCAGGTATGGCTTTCCGCCGGGGACCAAGGTCGCTTGGATCGAGCGGGAGGACGATCTGATCCCACGTCCCGTCCGGACCATCGACGGTCTTGTGGGAGCCGTCGCGCCGGATCCTGGTCGCCGGTCGCTGGCGGACCAGCTCCTCCACGACCGGCACGCCGAACGGGAGCGCGAGGACGGCTGACCGCCGCCTTCTCGACAGCCATGCCGTCTTGGTGGCGCTTGAGAAGGAGCCCGGCTGGGAGCGGGTCCGCTCCGTCCTCCGCGATGGCGAGCCCTGGATGACGTTGGTCAACCTCGGTGAGGTGGCCTACATCGTGGAACGCAACCACGGGACGGTGGTGGCCGACGCCATCTTCGCCGACCTCCTGGCAGACGCGCGCCCAGACGGCTCCCCGGCCATCCAGTTCGTGCCCATCGACCACACCCTGGTTCGAGTCGCGGCCTCCTTGAAGGCCGGCGGGCTCAGCTACGCTTACGCGTTCGCCGCCGCGGCAGCCAAGCGGCTCGGCTGCCCGGTGCTGACTGGCGACCCGGAGTTCTCGGCTGCCGAGCGTGCCGGGGTCCAGGTCGAATGACTGTCCGATGGTCGGCGGTGATCGCCAGGGAGCTTCAGGCCGGCCGCCGCGGAGCCGCCCGAACGTGCCAGGGTGGGATCGCCTGGAGCTCAAGTCCGACGTTCGCACCCGGCCCGTGACTGTCGAGGACGAGCCCAACTGCGCCTCGGTGGCCCCCACCCACCAAGACCAAACCCCGACCAGCCGCTCCCGCTGGCGGTCCCTGCCCCACGGGTGTGGGGCACGGCCGCCCGGGTCACGCCCCCATCAGGCGCGGAGCGACTCGTCCAGCAGCTCCGCGATGTCGCGCACCTCCAGCTGGCCCTGGTGGCCGGTCGACTTGACGGCATCCTCGAAGAGGGACACCTCAAAGGGACAGCAGACCGCCAGCACCTCGGCCCCGGCCGCGACCGCCTCCCGCACCCGGACCTCGGAGAGGCGCTCGTCGACGTGCTCCCTGGTGAAGCCGCTGTTCCAGATCTCGCCCCCGCCTCCGCCGCAGCAGTAGCCGTTGGCGCGGCAGTGCCCCATCTCGATCAGCTCCAGCCCCGGAATCGCCTCGATCAGGTGCCGGGGCGCCTCGAACTCGCCGTTGTGGCGGCCCAGATAGCAGGGGTCGTGGAAGGTGACCCGGCGGGAGCCGACGCGGCCCAGCTTGAGGTCGGGGATCCGCTCGGCCAGGAACTGGGTGTAGTGCTGCACCGTATAGGTGCCTCCCAGCTCCGGGTAGAGGTTGCGGAAGGCGTTGTAAGCGTGCGGATCTGGGGTCACCAGGCGGGTGAATTGGTACTTGCCCAGGGTGGCGATGTTGGCGGTGGCGGCCTCTTCGAAAATGCCGCTCTCTCCCGCCAGCCGCTGGGAGTCCGCCACGCAGCGCTCCTCGGTGCCCAGCACCGCCCAGTCCGCGCCCAGCGCCGCCATGATCCTGGCCATGGCCTGGGCCGCCTCGATGCCGCGCGGGTGGTAGGCCCAGTAGCACTCGGTGAAGAACAGCACCTCCACCGCTCTGCCGAGGCCGGCCATCACCGGCACCTCCACCCCGGCGCCGGCTGTCCAGTCGGCCCGCTTGCGCGCCGACTGGCCCAAGGGGTTGCCGTGGCGGCTGGTGTTCTCGAAGGCCGTGGCCAGCTCCCGGCTGGGATCGCGCTCGAGCAGGAAGAGCTCGCGGGCCGCCCGGATCGTGCCCGGGATGTCGACCTCGCGGGGGCAGACGCGAGCGCAGTTGCCGCAGGTGGTGCAGACCCAGAGATTGGGGCTTGCCAGCAGCTCGTCCTTGAGCCCCCACTGGGCCAACGCCATCTCCCGACGGGGCAGACCGGTTCCCTGGAAGGCGAATGGACAGACCACCGAGCAGGTGCCGCACTGGTAGCACTGGGTGAAGGAGTCCCCGGCCAGCTCCGTCAGGCGGTCGATGAAGCCCAGGTCCGGTCGCACCGGCAGGGGGATCAGGCTGCTCTGGCTCATCTGTGCCGCCTCCTCAGAAGCCCTTCATGGGGTTAGGGCCCATGGCCGCGATGTTGTCGGCGAACTCCGTCAGCTTTCCGGGCAGAGCGCGAGCATCGGCGATCGAGGTCTCGAGCACCTGGACCCGGTCGGTCTCCAGCGCGAGCCTGCCCAGGGTCTCGCGGACATTGTCCATCCGCACTCCCAGCAGCTCGCTCCCCTGGATGAAATGGCACTGGTAGTTCTCGCCGGAACGGCAGCCCAGCAGGACCACCCCGTCGTAGCCGCGCTGGATCGCATCCGCCACCACCACCGCATTGACCGAACCCAGGCAGCGCACCGGGATGGTCCGGAAGTGGGCTGGGTACTGCAGGCGGTTGATGCCCACCATGTCAAGGGCGGGGTAGGCGTCGTTCTCGCAGGCCAGCACCAGCACCCTCGGCTTGTCGTCGTCCTCGGGCAGATCCACCGACTTCTGCATCGCGTTCAGCATCTCCACCGAGTAGTCGGGGAAGGAGATCACCTGCACCGGGCAGGCGCCCATGCAGATGCCGCACCGGCGGCAGCGGTTGGGCTCGATCACCGGGTGGCGCTGAGCGTCGAGCTCGAGGGCGCCGAAGGGGCATTCCTGAGTGCAACGGCCACAGGCGGTGCACTTCTGCATGAAGAACTGGGGGTAGCCCAGGTCTCCCACCCGAGGGTGCACCGCGGCGCCCTGAGCCACCTTCTCCACCGCCTGCACCGCCTTCAGCGCCGCCGCCGCCCCGTCGCGGCGGCTGGCGGCGAAATCCTGGGCCCGGTGCACGCAGCCGGCGGTGTAGATGCCGGTGCGGCGGGTCTCGAATGGAAAGCACAGGAAGTTGGAGTCGAGGAAGCCGCCCCGATTGGCCGGCAGCGCCTCGCCCTGCAGGTAGTTCAGGTGCAGGCTGGACTGCGCTCCCGACTTTGGATCCGAGGTCGGGACCATGCCCACCTGCAGCACCACCAGGTCCGCCTCCAGCTCGAGGTCCTGAGCCAGCACCGATCCGGCTATCCCCACGGCCAGGCTGCCGTTCTCCTGGAGGCTGACCGACCGCGCCTGGCCGCGCACCAGGAAGATCCCCCTCTGGCCCTGCACATGGCGGTAGTAGAGCTCGTCGAGCCCGGGGGTCTGCATGTCCTGGTAGACGATGTGGACGGTGGCGTCCGGCCGGGCCTGGTGCACGTACATGGCCTGCTTCAGGGCCACCATGCTGGTCACGTTGCCCACGTAGGGAAGGTTGGCGGCATCCTCTGGCCCATCGCAGGCCAGAATCACCACCCGCTGCGCCGGCTCTCCCGTCGACGGCCGGACGATGTCGCCACCACGGGCCAGCTCCTCCATCTTCACCGAGGTGATCACGTCGCTGAGCTCACCCAGCCCGTAGCGCTCGAAGAGCTGGTCCGGGGACGGCTCGAAGCCGGTGGCGAACACCACCGCTCCCACCTCAACCTGACTCGTCTGCCCATCGTGGTCGAGAACGGCCTGGAAGCGCCCGGGCTGGCCCGACACCTGCTGGACCACGGTGGCCGTCAGCAGGTTCACGTTGGTATGGGCGGACACCCGCTCCACCAGCGAGTCCAGGCCGAGCTCCTGCAGCTGCGACAGGGCATCGGCCCGGCTTGGGTAGCCGCGGTGGATCCGCCCCATGAAGCCTCCCGCCGCGGCGGCCCGGTCCACCAGGGTGACCTGGTATCCGGCGTCGGCGGCGGCGAGGGCGGCGCTCATCCCCGCCGGCCCTGCACCAACCACCAGAACCGAGTGCAGGTGGTCGTCGCGGTAGGGGGTGGTGGGGGTGGTGTGGTCGGTGGCGGCGATCCCCATGCGCAGCAGGTCCGCTGCCAGCTCCTGGGTCGGCTCGACTTGGGGGGGATGGCTCCAGGCGACCTGTTCGCGCAGGTTGACGCGCCGCACGGGGGTCTCGCCGAACCGAAAGACCTGGCGGTTAACCCTGTGGGAGCAGGCCGCGACCACCACCTGGTCCAGCCCGCCGGCGGCATCCTCGGCTATCAGCTGGGCATCCTCGAGACAGAAGGCTGAGGAGGTCCTGGTCACGGCCACCCCGTCGTCGGCCTTGGCGAGCGAGGTCAGGGCGTCGACGTCCACGCTCTCGCCGATGCCGCAGCCCCGGCAGATGTAGACGCCGGTCCGCGGGCTCACGCCTCTACCCCCACGCCCCGGACCACGCCCAGGGCTCGCATCGCGGCGGCGGTGGCGTCCAGCGTCGAGGTGGCCACGTCGACCGGCGCCCGGGCGCAACCGGCGGCGAACAGGCCCTCCCCGCTGATGGACTCGTCGAAGAAGCCGAAGGCACCTCTAGCCTCAGCGCCAAGTGGGCCATCGGGTAGCGGGTTCGGCACCATGCCGGTCGCCAGCACCACCAGATCCACCGGGGTGCGCTCCATCCCGCCATGGATCATGTCGTCGGCGACCACCACCAGCTGGCCGCTCTTCGGGTCGGCCAGGATGTCCGCCACCTTGCCCTTGACGGCACGCACCTGGGGGTGGTCGAGCACCTTGGCGGCGAACGCCTGGTAGGTCCCGGGGGTGCGCAGGTCGATGTAGAAGACATGGGCCTGCGCCTGGGGATTCCGCTCCAGCAGCAGGCTGGCTTCCTTCAACGACGCCAGGCAGCAGATGCCGGAGCAGTAGGCGAGGTGGAGGCGGTCACGGGAGCCGGCGCACTGCACGAAGGCCGCGCTCCTCACGGAACTGCCGTCCGAGGGGCGCACCACGCGGCCCTCGGTGGGTCCGTTCTCAGCCAGCATCCGTTCGAACATCACGTTGGTGATGACGTCGGGATGGTGTTCGAACGCCAGGTTGGTGATGGCGGAGGCGTCATAGGGCTGCCACCCGGTGGCGACTATGACGGCACCCACCTCCAGCTCGATGGTCGCCGCTTCCATGTGCAGGTCGATGGCCTGGTAGGGGCAGGCCGCGACGCACTTGCCGCACTCATCGAAGAGGCAGGTGGAGGCGTCGATCGCGTAGCGCATCGGGTAGGCCATCTCGTGGCTCAGATAGATGGTCTTGGTGGTGCTCATGCCGTAGTCGAAGGGGTTGGGCCGGTCCACCGGGCACACCTCGGCGCAGGCGCCGCAGGCGGTGCAGCGGTCGTTGACGTAGCGGGGCAGGCGGCGGATCCTGACCTGGTAGTGGCCTGGTCCGCCGCTCAGGTCCTCCACCTCAGAGGTGGTGAAGAGGCGGATGTTCTGGTTGTCCCGCAGGCGCTGGAAATTGATCTCCAGCCCGCAGGCGGGCGGGCAGAGCTTGGGGAAGTAGCGGGACAGCTGGGCCACCCTGCCCCCCAGATGGGGATTCCTCTCCACCAGGTACACCTGCGCTCCCGCCTCGGCCGCCTCCAGGGCGGCCGTCATACCGGCGATCCCGCCTCCCAGCACCAGGATGCTCTCCGACCCACCCAGCTTCCCGTCCAGCCCCATCTCAGGAGACGATGGAGTGGTGAGGTTGGGTCTCCATGGTCCACTCCCCGGTTTCCGCCAGGTAGCGGGAATTGACGAAGACCTTCCAGTTCTGGTCGTCGACCTTGGGGTAGTCGCCGCGGTAGTAGTACCCCGGCCAGCGAGTCTCCTTGCGGTAGAGGATGTGGCGTGCGTGAGCCTCCGCGCAGCGGATCCGGTCCCACAGCTCCCAGCACCGCAACAGTTCGTGGCGGTCGCGGGCCGCCACCTTGCTCATATCCTCCTTGAGGCTCTCCAGCAGCTCCAGACCCCGCAGCAGCGTGGGCTCGTTGGTCAGGTAGTTGGAGCCCTGCCCGGCGACGTACTCGTCCATCAGCTTCTGCAGCCGCAGCAGGCCCTGCTTGGGATAGAAGTAGTTGGGGTTGATGTCCGGCTTGGTGGAGCTGCCCTGGTTGTCCTCGAACACCCGGTACGGCCGGAACAGGGTCTCGACGATCGTGTCCACGCGAGCCCCGTCCACATCGGGCCGGGTGGGATTGTCGGTGATGAAGGCCATCGCGGCCTTCGCCGCCAACCGCCCCTCGGTGTAGGAGCCCGACGAGAACTTGTGGGCGGAGGCGCCCACCCCATCGCCGGCGGCGAAGAGCCCGGGCACCGTCGTCATCCGGTTGTAGCCCCAGAAGTAGCCCTCGGGCGCCAAGTCCTCAGGCCCGCTCACCCAGGCGCCGGTGGCGGAGGAGTGGGAGCCCATCAGGTACGGCTCGGTCAGGGTCAACTCCGATGGCTGCACCGCCGGGTCGATGTTGTTGGATGCCCAGAGCAGGGCCTGGGACATGGTCATGTCCAGGAAGTCCTCCCAGGCATCGCTCTCGATGGCCCGGATCGCCTTGGGGTCCAGGCCCGCAGTGAGCGCCTGCAGGGCGTCGTCGGTGCGCATGTAGTGCGGGCCCCTGCCCTGGGCGCGGTCCAGCAGCATCTGGTGGTTGCGCAGCGGAGTCGGGATCGGGCGGGTATCTCCGTACGGAGGGAACTCGTCCAGGGCCTTGGCCTGGGTGTCCTCATAGAGCTCGCCATAGGCGTTGCGCACCTTGCCCTTGAAGAGCAGGAACCACATCCCCACCGGCCCGTAGCCGTCCTTGAACCGGGTGACCACCAGGCGGTGCTCCATCTGGGTCATGGCGGCGCCGGCCTTGATCATGAGCGAGTAGGCGGAACCGGTGTTCCACGGCGCGTACCAGATCCGGCCCAGGCCCTCGCCCACCGCGTGGGGCCGGAAGACCCCGGTGGCGCCTCCCGCCGAGGAGATCACCGCCCTGGCCTTGAAGACGTAGACCTTGTGGTCGCGCACCGAGAAACCGACCGCACCGGAGACGTGACCGGTGGCCGGATCCTTGAGCAGATCGGAGACAAAGATGCGCTCGTAGACGTTCTCCGGTCCGATCGCCTTCTTGGCCGCCTCCGCCACAATGGGCTTGAAGGACTCCCCGTGGATCATGATCTGCCAACGGCCCTCGCGCTTGTAGTGGCCGTCCTCGGTCTTGAAGATGGGCAGTCCCCACTTCTCGAACATGTGCACCGAGGAATCGACGTGGCGGGCCACGTCGTAGACCAGATCCTCACGACACAGCCCCATCAGATCCTGGCGGACGTAGCGCACGAAGTCCTCGGGCTGGTTCTCCCCCCAGCGCATCCCCATGTAGCAGTTGATCGCCGACAGCCCCATCGCCACCGCCCCACTGCGTTCCACCGCCGCCTTCTCCACGATGGTGGTGCGCAGGCCATGGGCCTTGCCCCAAAAGCCGGCTTCGAAGGCGGCGCCACAACCCGCCATGCCGCCGCCCAGGATCAGGAGATCGGTTTCCACGACCTCGACTTCTGGCTGGTTCATCACGCCCTCCCACTCGGTGCCGGTAGCTTGTCCACGCCCAGCCAGATATCCTCGGCGCACAGGTGCGGATCCTTCAGGGTGCCGCCGTCCGGGACGGCAGCTCCCTCGAAAGGCTCGATGGATCCCCACTGGGTGCTGCGGATCGGATATTTGAACCGCTTCACTCGCTGGTCGCGGTACTGGACTGTCCACATGATCGACTCGGTCCCCCGCAGCGGCGTCAGGCTGGCCCCCAGCGGCACCACGTCCGCGTAGCCCCGCATCGCGATCGCCGATTGCGGGCAGGTCTTGACGCAGGCATAGCACTCCCAGCACTGGTCCGGCTCTTGGTTGAAGGCCTTGCCCATGGCCAGATCCAACGCCATCAGGTCGTTGGGACAGATGTAGGCGCAGGCGGGCTTGTCCAAAGCCTTGCAGCCGTCGCACTTGTCCGGATTGACATAGGTCGGCATGACTACGTCCTCCTCTGATCGCGCGTATGCGCGGGTTGGGCCCCCGAGCGGTCGGAGCCGGCCGAATCACTCTGCCGGGCCAGGTCGAGGTAGTGCTCTTTGAGTATCTCCAGCACCTCCGGACGGCTGAAGTGCTCGGGCACCTCATCCCCCCGGGACAGCATCTGTCGCAGGTCGGTGCCGCTGATGAGCAGGCGCTGGTCGGGATCGTGGGGACAGGTCCGGGAAGAGGCCATGCCGTCGCAGCCCCGGCAGTAGAAGGTCAGGTCGAAGAACATCGGCCGCAACTGCAGCGCGTGCTCGGGGATCTCCTTGAAAATGGCCTGGGCGTCGAACGGTCCGTAGTAGCTGCCCACGCCCGCGTGGTCGCGGCCCACGATGAGGTGGCTGCAGCCGTAGTTCTGCCGGAAGACGGCGTGGAGCAGCGCTTCCCGAGGTCCCGCGTACCGCATCTCCATCGGGTAGCCCGCCTGGACGCAGGTGCCAGGGACGAAGTACCGGGAGACCAGGGCGTCGATGGCCCGCACCCGCACTTCGGCGGGGATGTCGCCCGCCTTGAGGCGCCCCAGGAGTTGGTGGATGAGAACTCCGTCACAGATTTCGACGGCCACCTTGGCCAGGTACTCGTGGGCGCGATGCATCGGATTGCGGGTCTGGAACGCCGCCACCGTGCTCCAGCCCAGCCCCTGGAACAGCTCCCGGGTCTCTGTCGGGCTGAGGTAGAGGCCCGCGTACTGCTGGGGGAAGCGCCCCTCGGACAGCACCTCCACCGGGCCGGCCAGGTTGAACTCCCCCTGCTCCATGACCTTGGCCACACCGGGATGGGCCGGGTCAGCGGTGCGGTACACCTCGAGGCACTCGTACTGGCGGTCGATGCGGTATCGCTCTTCGACCCGCATGGTGGCCATGATTTCACCGGTCTCGCCATCTGCCAGGGCGACCTCGCTGCCCTGGGCCAGCCCGTCTGTTTGCTCGGCCATGGCCGACACGGTTATGGGCAGGGGCCAGAAGGTCCCGTCCGCTAGCTGCATCTGCCCGCAGCTGGCGCGCCAGTCCGCCTCACCCATGAAGCCCGAGAGCGGAGTGAAGGCCCCGATCCCCAACATGATCAGGTCCGAGGTCTCCCGCGAGGTCATCTCGATCCGGGGCAGCGTCCCCGCCCGGGCCAAGCGCTCGGCGCGCTCTGGTTCGGGCACCAGCAACGGCTGGAGGGTGCGGCGCACGCCGTGCGGTTGCACGAGGCTCATGGGAGCGCCCTAACCGCTGGGGTGCGCCAGGTCGCGGTTTCGATGTAGTGGCTGACCGCGGAACGCCACGGCACCTGGCGCCGCTCCAGCTCCGCCAGGGGCTGGCTGCGGTCGTAGTCGACCCGGCGCAGGGTGACCCGCCAGGACCCGGCCGCAGCTGCGCGGTCCCGCTCGAGCAGGGCATAGCTGGGGCGAGGGTCGCCATCAAGGGTCCAGCCGGCGCTCCCCACGTTGACCACCTCCCCGCCCGCCACTCTCCGCTGGAATGGGCGATGGGTGTGACCACAGAGCAGGGTGCCGACCCACCCGTGGGCGTCGATGTCGGCGTCGGTGGTATAGGGCCAGATCCCCCGCTCGTCGTCCCCGGGCGACCCATGCACAACCAGGCAGCCCGCCAAAGTCACCGAGGGCGGCAGCTCCCCGAGGAAGCGGAGGCGGTCCGCTCCCAGCTGCTCCCGGCTCCAGTCCAAGGACAGTGACTGCTCCGGATCTCGGGTTCCCGCCCTGGGCGCCGAGCCCTCGGCCAGGTAGCGGTCGGTGTTGCCTCTAACCGTGATCGCCCCCAGGGTGCGAATCAGATCGACCGATTCTACAGGGGCTGGACCGTGGGCGGCGATGTCGCCCGCCACCACCAGGGTGTCGCATCCCACCTTGCGAATATCTCGGAGCACCGCCTCCAGGGAATAGACATTGCCGTGGACGTCCGACAACACGCAGATCCGCTCCCCCACCCCCTCTAGATCCCCCCACGGACCAGGGGCCGAGGCACCGCCTTCGAAAGGGCCCCCGCCTGGCGCCGGCGGCTCAACCAGATCCTCCGATGGAGCGGGGGTCATGGCCCACCCACGCCCGACTTCGCCCGGGGGACGCGACCGCCGGCGCTTGCCAGAGGCCGGACCCCAGCCTGGACCCGCGGCGCGCCTTCGTGCGCCGCGCCCGCGACTTCTGCGGCGGCGGTTGTGGCTAGGGTCCCCGATCGCAGCGAGACGGCGGCCGGCCGGTCCCACATGGGCTGCGTCCCTCCTATGTCAACGGTTGCGCTCCAGTATGCGAGGGCCGTCTGGGCCCCGGTCTCCCCCTGGGGGGGGGATTACCCTCCCCCGAAAGGGGGAAATCTGGGCTCTCGGAACCGCTCTGAGTGCCGTCGATGAGCCCCACCTGCAGGGCCGCCAGCACAGCATCCAGGCGGTGCTTCTTGCCCATCTTGCGCAGGGTGGTCTTGACATGGCTGCGCACCGTCTGTTCGCTGAGGAAGAGCCGGTCGGCGATCTCGCGATTGCTGAGCCCCTCGGAGATCAGTCCCAGGACCTCCAGCTCCCTCCGGCTCAGATGCCACGGTCCGCCAACCTCCTTGAATCCCTGGCGC
Source organism: bacterium (assembly GCA_021795235.1). Classification (GTDB taxonomy): domain Bacteria; phylum Chloroflexota; class Dormibacteria; order Aeolococcales; family Bog-877; genus AG-12. The sequence goes on along the minus strand of JAJYPP010000023.1, from coordinate 10,426 downwards.
GCGAAGGAGAGCACGGTGCCGGTGACGGCCGGGTCCAGATAGGCCTGGCCGGCGGCGACGGCGCGGATGGCGACCTGCAGTTGCGCCACCGGCACCTGCTTCAGCACGTACCCGGCGGCGCCGGCGCTGATCGCGGCCAGCGCCTCCTGGTCCCCGGCGATCCCGGTCAGCACCAGCACCCTGGCGGTGGAGCCGCGCTGTCGCAGCAGTCGCAGTGCCCCCATGCCGCCGATGCCCGGCATGTGCAGGTCCATCAGGACGACATCCGGCTGCAGGGCGACCGCCAGGTCGACGGCCTCCTCGCCGCTGGCCGCGGTGGCCACCACCTCGACGTCCGGGGCGGCCTCGAACATGAGTTGTAAGCCCTGGCGAACCATCTCATGGTCATCCGCGATCAGCAGCCGGATCATGACCGTTCGGGACCGGCCGCCGCCATGACCCTGGGGATGCTCGCTTCCACCGTGGTCCCGGATCCAGGCCGCGAGGTGAGCTCCAGCCGACCTCCCATCGGGGCCAGCCGGGCGCGCATGCCCCGGAGTCCGAACTGGGGCCGCATCGGATCCTGGGCCACGCCACACCCGTCATCGGAAACCTGCAGCCGCACCGGGTCTGAGCCGGCGTCCAACACCACTTCCACCCGGTGCGCCTGGGCGTGCCGCACCACGTTGCTGACCGCCTCCTGGGCCACCGACAGCAGCGCCTGGCGGGCCTCTCGCGACAGGTCGGCCAGGTGCCCCCTGGCCTCCCATTCCAGCTCCAGGGGGCGGTCCAGGGTGCCGAGGTCGGCCAGGTGGGCTCGCAGCTGGCCGAGGAACTGGCGCTCCAGAAGTTCGGCGGGCCAGAGATCGTAGATGCTCTGGCGGACCTGGGCCAGGGTCTTCTCGGCCAGGCGGCGGCACTCCTCCAAGCGCCGGACCTGCTCCGGGTCCCGGCCCTCGACCGCCTGGGCGCAGCCCTGGAGGGTGCAGGCGATCGCGAAGAGCGACTGGATGACAGCGTCATGCATCTCAATGGAGATGCGGGTGCGCTCCGCCTCCACCGCCAGGCGGCGGGTGCGGTCAACACACATGCGGACTCCGGCCAGGGCCTCCCCGGCACGGGCGGAGAACCGTTCCAGAGCCAGCTTCCCAGCCTTGCCGAGCCCCTGAGGAGGCAGGTCTACGGCCAGCAGGCCGAGCCGCTGGTCTCGGAAGGCCAAGGCGCAGATGGCCACCGGGCGTGCTCCCAGCTCGCCCCGCACCACCCGACCGGGTTGACGGAAGGCCTTGGCCAGAGGGCCGCCGTCCTCGATGGCCATGGTGGGCAGCGACGACATCCCCTCACCCCCGGGCTGCCGCCAGCCGCCAACTCGCAGCTGGGCGTCATCGACCAGCCCGACGGTGGCGGCGGGAAAGCCCAAACCCTCGGTGAGGCCCCGGCCAATGCACTCCTGCACGCCCGCGAGATCAGCCGTGCCGGTCACCGCCAGGCGCAGCCGCTGGAGCGCCCTCAGCTCGCCCGCCGCCTGGCGCGATGCTTGAGCGGACGCTGCGGGGGCCGCCTTCCCGGCCCTGGTCGGGGGTGTCACCCTGGGCCCGCCCGGATGGTCGCTGGGCCCCTGTGCCAGACAGGGTTCAGAACGGCCGGCTGTGGGAGTCGGAGGGCGCCGGGACGAGGCAACCAGGGTACGGCCCACCGGAGACGCGGAGGTCAGGCGCCGACGGGCGTCCGCCGCCGACCGCCGAGCCAATGTCGAGGACGTGGAGCGCTCACCGGGCGCTTCCGGTGGCCCCATCCTAACTCGACATGGCCAGCCGCCCTTCTTCGCGGAGGGCATCGCGCAGCACCAGCCGCAGGAGGTCGAATGCCTCGATCAGTCGGCGGTCCCGCACCTGGTAGTAGATGGTGCTGCCCTCCCGCCGGTGGGAGACCAACCGCTTGGCACGCAGGATGCCGAGATGCTGCGAGAGGTTGCTCTGAGGGAGTCCCAGCCGCAGGCAGAGCTCTCCGACCGAGCGAGGCCCGTCCCGCAGCTCGTCGATTATGAGCAGGCGGGTAGGATGCGCCAGCGCCTTGCAGAGGTAGGCGTGCATCTCGTAGTAGGCCCCGGCATCGACGGCCTCAGATGAAGAGTGAGACATCGGCATCCGAGGCCCAATCCAGGAACGTGGCGGCGCCGCAGGCCGCCTCCGCCCCTTCCATGAAGTCAGCCGCCTTGTAGCCGAACACCTCTATGGTCATGGCACAGGGCATGAGGCGAACCCCACCGGCGATCGCCGCCTCCAGCAGGTCGTCGATGGTCGCCACCCCGTGGGACTTGAACATCGACTTCATCATCGAGGTGCCCAGGGAGGTCATCCCCGGGATCGCCCCCACCAGGTTGGGTACCGGCATCGGCATGGCGGGGTTGCCCAGGGGCGCCACCTGGAGCTTGGTCTGCTTCTGCTTGTGGATGATGTTGAGCCCGTAGAAGGTGAAGAAGATGGCGGCATCCCAGCCCAGGGCGGCGGCGGTGGTGGCCAGGATGAGGGGAGGATAGGCCATGTCCAGGGTGCCCTTGGTGGCGATCACGGCGAGCTTCTTGACCCGCGCCTGCTCCTGCTTGGCCTTCTCCGCCAGGTACTCGTCCACGGCCCGCCGGACCATCTCCTGCATCTCCGCAGGAGCAGCTAACTCAGCTTGCATGGTGATCCCTCCGTGCTGACCTTGCCCGGTACCCCCGGGGCAGGAAGCCAACCACATTCGGATGTCGGCATATTATGCTTCCTGCGCTCGAAGTCAAGGCCCTGATCCGAAGAACCAGACCGAGGAGGCTAGGATGGCGAACAAGCTGCTGATCATGATGACGTCAGGGCCGGATTCGCCCCACCGGCTGGGCACCCCCTTCTTCCAGGCGATGGCGGCCGCCGCGCTCGACTACGAGGTCCTGATCGTGACCACCATGGACGCGACCCTCCTGTTCAAGAAGGGAGTCGCCGAGAGCCTGACCGTCAAGGAAGGCGCCAACAAGAGGGTGTTGGACTTCATCCAGGAGGCCAAGGCGGCGGGAGTTGGCATGTACGTCTGTCCCGCCTCCCTATCGCTGCATGACCTGGAAATGGAGGACCTGATCCCAGAGGTGGACGGGGCCATGGGCGCAGCCCGCTATTCCGAGGTCGGCCTGGACGACGACTGCCGGGTGTTCTGCTACTGATGGGTGGCCCGAGCCCGGCCGCCCACTTCCTGATCACCAGCCGGCGGCGGCCCGCGTTCCGCCTGCAAAGTCCCGACGGATCGCCGCTCACCTTCCCGTCCCGGGATGCCGCCGAGGCGGTTTGCTCCGCCCTGAACCGAGAGGATCCCAACGATGCGGAGCCGGAGTATCAGGTGGAGGAGCGCAATCCAGCATGAATCAAGTCAGCGATTCGGCCAAGGTCACTGTCTCGTCGGCCGGGGAACGACGCGAGTTCTCCCTGCCCTGGGAGACTACGGTCGGGGATCTGGAGCGGCTCGCGGTTGAGAGCTTCGGCCTTGAGGCCGGCTCTGTACAGGAGCTGTGGTGCGCGGACGGGACCGCCATGTCCGCCAGGCTGGACCGGACCCTGGGCGACCTCAAGGAACGGCTGATCTGCCCCAAGCGCGCGTTTGAGCTGCGCGTGCCCAAACCAAGGGCATAAGGGGCCCGGCTGACCCAGAAGGCCGCCGCGGGAGGCGGGGCCAATCGATCCGGGAGCGCGGCCAACGACAAGGCTCGCCTGGCCCACTGCCTGGGCACCGGCGGGGCGGGCAGCGGGTGGCGACACGGGCGGACCCGAACCAAACCAATGGGTTCCGGGAAGAGGGCCGCGCAGCCGACCTCGATCTTGTAGCCCTGACAGATCCCCTGACCATGCAACTGTTGGTGGAGGATCCCGGGCCGCGGCGACCCCCGGGGCTCACGTTGGCAACGCGGTGGGCGGAGTTTCGCGAGCCCGGCTCCCGCGCTCATCGCTGGGAGCGAACACCTCTGCGACCGCCCACGGGGCCGGTCGGTCCAGCGTGTCAGCCCACCGTGACCCGATTTGAGCCCGTATCCTTACTCTGATACATCAACTGGTCAGCGCGGCGCACGAAAGACTCCGGGGTATCGTCGGGACGCAAGAGGGTCGCCCCTATCGACATGGTGATGGCCACACGTGCGGGCCCCACGTCAAGGTGCGAACATTCGACCATGATGCGCACGTGCTCAGCCATCTTGCCCACGGTTCGTTCGTCCAGGACCCGGTATACGATGGCGATGAATTCATCGCCGGCCCAGCGGCCAACGGTATCCGTCGCGCGCAGCGTGTTCCGCAGGGTGTTGGCGACCATACGCAGGACCTGGTCTCCGACATCGTGTCCGAAGGTATCGTTGCAGTGCTTGAAGCGGTCAAGGTCCATGAACAGCAGCCCCGCTGCATCATCGCCTCGGCTGCACTCCGCCAGCACCGCACGTAGCTTCGCTTCCAGGTGCAGCCGGTTGCCGATGCCCGTGACTGGATCCTCCAGCCCGCTCCGACGCAATTCACCCAACTCCCGGCGGGCCGTCGCCATCCCCGTGTTGTTGCTGAATGTCTCCACGGCGCCGATGATCGAGCCGTTCTCGTCTCGCACGGGAGCGCCGCGTACCAGCACCGGCACGCGGTGGCCGTCCGCGTGGTGCAGGAAGATCTCGGCCTCTCGTACTTTCCCATCCTCCATAACCCGAGCGAGCGGGCAATGGTCACCGCAAAGTGACTTGCCGTTAGCCGTGACGTGATTGAGCATATTGGCTTGACAGGCGTGGCCGACCGCCTGGGTGGCGGAATAGCCGGTGATCCGTTCAGCGCCCTTGTTCCAATACGTGATCACGCGTTCGCGATCGACAAAGTAGACTCCATCGTGGAGGTTGTCGACCAAGTCCTTGTAGAAGTCTTGCGCTTCCGGCACGGACACTCCTATGGCTCGCCGAAGCTCTGAGGGCTGGGTCCAGGCTCGTTCCCAGTCGGCTTCTCGAACACACGAGAGCAGCCCGCGCCGGCGGACTTCGCCTGATACATGGCGGTGTCGGCCTCCGCCAGCAGCGTCTCCAGACTGGTGGTCTCCCCGGAGCTGATCGCAATGCCGATGCTGGCGCCGACTACCACTGTCTGATCCCCCAGCGAGTGGGGCAGCTTCATGGCATCATGGATCCTGGCCGCAGTCACTTCGGCCGCAGCTGGCTCGCTCAGGCCGTCGAGCAAGAAGACGAACTCGTCGCCCCCGAAGCGCGCCACCGTGTCCACCTCCCGGATGCACCCCTGGAGCCTGGCAGCCACGGCTCGCAGCGTGTCGTCACCAGCCTGGTGCCCGAGGCGGTCGTTGATGTCCTTGAAGCCGTCCAGATCGCAGAACATGATCGCCAGAATCCCGTGCTGGCGCCGAGCCCGCGCCAGCGCCCGGCCGGCCCGCTCCTCGAACACCACCCGGTTGGGCAGGCCGGTGAGCGGATCGTGGAAGGCCTGCTGGACGAGTTGCAGCCGGGACCGCTCGTCCTCGGTGACATCCTGGAACTGGGAAACGAAGTAGAGAGGCTTCCCGGCTTGGTCACGGACCAGGCTTGCGGTGATGCGGACCGAGACCAGGTGGCCGTCCGCGTGCAGGTAGCGCTTCACCAACCCCTCCTGCGAGTCACCCTGCCGGAACAACCGCTGCGTCAGCTCGCGGTCTTCCGGGTGGGAGAGGCCCAAGACCCCCAGCGCGAGGACTTCGGCCGCGCTCCTCCCCAGCATCTGGCAGAGGGCGTCGTTGACCTGGCGGAATCGTCCCTCCGGGGTGGTGAGCGCCATCCCCAGCGGAGCCCGCTCGAATGTCACCCGGAACCGCTCCTCGGCCTCCCGCAGGACGGCCACCATCGCCCGCTCCTCGGTCACGTCCTTGAACTGGGCCACGAAGTAGAGCGGCTTCCCGGCAGGGTCATGAACCAGGCTGGTGCTGGCCTCTACGGTGATGACGTGCCCATCCGCATGCAGATTGCGCTGGGTGAACCGCCTTGCGCCAGTCTCCTGCTGCTGCAGGACCTGCCGCAGTGCTTCTTGATCGGCCGGGTGAGTGATCTCCCACGCACCGAGTTGGAGCACCTCATGCGCGCTCCGGCCCAATCCCCGGCAGAGAGCCTCGTTCACCTGGAGGAAGCCTCCTTCGGGAGTGATCAGGGCCATCCCGAGGGGCGCTTGCTCGAATGTCACCCGGAACCGCTCCTGGACCTCCTGGAGCGCCGCCGCCGCCGCCCGTTCGGCGGTCACGTCTCGCACCGTGCTGAGCTTGCCGATCGGCCGCCCGCGCTCGTCGAGCATCGCGGTGGTCGTGACATCCGCCCAGTAGCTATCCCCACCGGCGCGGTGGTGCTCGACCAGGAAGCGCACCGGCCCGCCAGCGCCGAGGGGCTGTTCATAGGAGGCACTGCCCGGCTCAGCGTGCTCATCCGGATGCAAGCTCGCCAGGGATCGCCCTACCGCCGCCTGCGGTGAGGCCAGCCGCTGGAGGCGGGCCCAGGCAGGATTGGCGTACGTGATCACCCCCTCCAGATCGGTCAGGGACACCCCCTCAGGCAGCTGATCGGCGACCCGGGCAACCCCACGAAGGCGTTCGGCCGCCACCAAGGAGGCGGTGGAGGAGCGCTGCAGGTCGACCATCCGCCCGGCGGCCACCGCCACGATCCCGACCAAGACCAGCATGCTGCCATCCGTCCAGCGATCCAGTCCGGTGTCGAGAAGGAAGATATCGGGGAGCATGAGCACGCCTGTCCACACCGCTGTGGGCAGCGAGCCGCGCAGGCCAAACCGGATCGCCGCGTACCCGACGGGGAGCACGAGCAGGACGAGTGTGACGACGGCGGGCACATGGGCGAGATCGCCGCCAAAGAGATCGTCCCCAGTGTGGATGCCCACCGCCCCGAAGACGAACGCCTGCGTCACCCAGAACGCCCGGTCTCGCCATGGCACCGTCGCCGCCGCCGCCATGGCACGGGTGAGCAGAGCCCATGGGGCGTGGCGACGCGCCATCGGACGCGGTGCCGCCTGCATCACGCTGGTCGGCCACCAGCCGCCGTGGCCGGCGCGGTCTGGCGAGGGCAACACTCTGCCGTCGCCCGCGGGCCCGAACCGGCGGCCTCCACTAGGATCCGGTCCCGGGCTCGCCGGTCTCCGTGGAGATGCCCCCCACGAACGAGTTCAGTCAAACCTGTCACCGCTTGCCCTGGCGCGTCGGCGCGCGTGGAGTCGCTCCACGCTGGCCCCAAGGAGCTGGTCGACCTCGGTGCCATCGTCACCCCACACCGCGATCCCGGCCGACCACGGTGGGATCCCCACCTTGCGGCCTTCGATGATCACGGTCTGCCCCGCGGCTCTCGGCCGCAGCCGCTGCACCAGCCGGGTGGCTTCCCCTTCATCTGTGCCGGGCAGGATCACGATGAACTCGTCGCCCGCCCAGCGGGCCACCAGGTCATCAGGCCGGAGCCCGCCGCGTATCATGTCGGCCACCTGTTTCAGGACTTCATCCCCGGCGCGCTCACCGAACCGCTCGTTCACCTCCCCGAAGTTGTCGAGATCGAGCCTCAGCAGAGCGAAGGGCGAGCCGCCGAGGCCTGCCTTGGCGCAGGCCCCGGCCAGCCAGGCCAGGCCGCACCTGCGGTTGGCGATGCCAGTGACGGGATCGGCCAACCCTACTTGTTCGAGCTGACCGTGGAGCCGTGACACCGCCAGCGCCTCCGCCACCACACAAGCCACCGCCTCCAGGTGACGCACCGTCTGCTCGCCAAATGTGTCCGGCCATCTCCGGTGGACGGAGAGGACCCCCTGCGCCCCGGTGCTCGCCAGCAGCGGGACGAAGATCCCGGATCGACGCCCCTCCCCACGCTGGCCCAGATACCGCGGGTCCGCCTCCAGGTCCGCGAGCACCAGCGGCGCTCCCTCTTCCAGGGTCGCCCACAGCAACCCCTGGCCCTGGCGGAGACTCGTTCCCACCGGTAGAAGGCACGGACCGCCCTCCCAGCCCACCATTCGCAACACCTGGCCGTCATCGTCCAGCACGCTCAGCGAGGCCGACTCGACCTGGAGTTCCGCCCTGACTGGGCCAAGCACCCGCTCCGCCAGGCCCGGCCGGTCGAGCGTCTCCCTCAGCCCCTGGGAGACACTCATCAGCAGCTTCCAGCCCGCGACCTGCCCGGTGCTGTACAGCTCCGCCAGGGTCGCCGACTCGCGGCCAGCCGGCGCCGGCGCTGCCGCCGCCGGGGTCGCGCGCCCGACCACGCCGTCCACCAGCGCGGCCACTCTGGGATCGAACTGGGTCCCAGAGCACCGCTCGATCTCCAACAGCGCCTCGTCCATGCTCTTGGCGGCCCGGTACGCCCGGGTGGTGGTCATCGAGTCCAGGGTGTCGGCCAGGGTCACGATCCGCGCCCCCAGCGGGATCGCCTCGGCTCGCAGCCCCTCGGGATAGCCGTGCCCGTCCCACCACTCATGATGGTGGCGGACGATGGGCGCGATGGCGGCCAGCGGTCCGGCGTGCGCCACTATCCCGGCCCCGAGCGCGGCATGGGCCATCATCAGGATGCGTTCCTCCTCGGTCAGTGGCCCGGGCTTCCCCAGGATGCTGTCCGGGATCCCGATCTTGCCGATGTCGTGGAGCAGCCCCGCCACCGCGATCCGGTTGACCTCGTCGGCGGGCAGATCCAAGCGCTCTGCCAGGGCGCGGGCCCACTTGCTCACCCGCATCGAGTGCCCCTTGATCGCGTGCTCCCGGGCATCACTGACTTCGACCAGCATCTCCAGAAGGCTGTCGTACATCTCCTTCTGGCTGGCGACCAGGCGGCGCATCATGACCGCCCCACCCACCTGGGCCGCCAGCATCTCGCCGATGTGGGCGTCGTCGCTGCTGAAGCTCGCGCCCGCCTGCCGGCCCAGCATGTAGTAGGCGCCCTTCCAGTCCCCCAAGGCGGGGATCGGCACCCCCAGGAACGGCCCCATCTCGGGGTGCCCATGGGGCAGCGACGACAAGGCCGACGGGTGCTGCCCGGCGTCGGCTAGGCGGATGGGCCCGGGGGCATCTCGGACCACTCCGAGCAGACCCTTGCCCTCGGGCGGGTGCCCCATCGACGCCAGCTCGTCAGAGTCCATGCCGGAGGTGATGAAGTGGGCCATCTTGCCGTTCCCGTCCCACACCGCCACGGCGGCGTGGCGGGCTCCGGTCAGCTCCCTGCCCGTATCGACGCTCCCCTGCAACAGCTCAGCGACATCACCGGCCCGGGACAGACCGCCGAGGCGTTCGTGCAGCAAGGTCAGCCGACGGGTCAGCGCGCCTCGGATGCGTTCGGCCTGGGTCTTCACCTGACCTGCGACCAGCGCGGTCAGGTACAGGACCAAGCCGAGCACCGCAGTGTCGCGGGGGGCCCGCACCCAGAGAGGACCTGGCCCCATGGTGGCTACGTGCAGCAGCAACGCACCAGTGACGACAAGAAATCCCCAGCGCACGCCCCGGACCATCGCCACCTCTATCACCGGGAAGACGTAGAGGAGCGCCAGCGCGCTCTGGGATCCTCCGCTGAACTCCACGACCGCCGTGATGGCGACCAGGTCGAGGGCGATGAGGAGCAACCAGAAATAGGGCTCACGCAGGCGGCTGACCCTCAGCACCGCGTAGGCGATCACGTAGAGGCCAACCGCGATCGCCAGCCTCGGCGGTTCGACCGTCGAGTGCGGCAACAGCACAGTCAAGAGCACCCCTGCCCCGACCAGCACCCTCCACGGCCAGATCCCGGTCTCCGCATCGCGCATGCTGAGACCCAGCCAACCGTCGGGCGTACGCGGTTCTCCCTCAAGTGAGGGCATGTGGAACCGAGAGGGCATTGATCCACCTCCGATGAACCCTTCCATGGTCGCCGCCCGGAGCGGGCTCACCATCGCCCGCCCGTGACACTCCGGGCACGCACCGGTCACGATCGCCAAGAGGATGGCCGCGAACTCAGCTCCTGCGGTCCACCGGACCACCGGCTCTGAGATCATGGGTGGGGCCACGGGATCTGCCGGCTCCTCCCCACTTGGCCGTCACCCAGCCCAGTGTCCCACCGCTGACAGTTTCAGGTCAAAGAGGCGAGCTTTGAGCCGCGAGCCGCCAGCGAGAGCCCATCAAGTCCGCGCGAAGTCGTCGCCGACTACCAGACTGCCCTCCTCGATAGCGACCGGATGGTGGCACGTGGTACCGGGCGCGGGCCGCGGTCAGGTGACCGGGATGAGCGTCACCACGTCGGGCAGGTACTTGGCCAAGCCCCGGTCGAAGGTGGCGAGCTTCGCCTGCCGCTGGCGGGCGAGGGTTCGAACTGCTTGCTGGATGGCGAACCATAATGCGCCATATATATGTGCTATTCTACGAGCATGAACCTCTCCGAGTGGGCCAGACTCCAGGGGATTCATCCGCACACGGCCTACCGCTGGTT
>JAJYPP010000022.1 GCA_021795235.1 bacterium | reverse complement strand
CGGATCACCACCCGCCGGTAAACCTCACGCATGGCGGTGGACCACTCCTCGCCCAACGCCCAGAGCAAAGTGAAGATCCCTGGGTCCGCGACCCGCGCCTCCGCCGTGACCTCGTCGCTCACGCTGCTTCAGTCCGCCCGGAACACGGGTTTGGGGCGTCGGGCTTAGCGATGACCGCATAGGCGCTCCGAGAAGCTGATCACCACCGAGAGCATGTCCCGGACGTGATCGGACTCCCCGGAGCGAGAGCTGTCCTCGTCCTCACCGGTGACCTCCTGCTGTGCCCACCCGCGCGTTGGCCGATACTGGCCAACAGCGCGCTCAACTGCTCGCAACCCGGCTGGCTCAGGCGGGCTTGGCGGAAGTGGGCGGGGCGGGCGGTGGCAAGTGGGGCGGGCACGCACTGGGGCTGGGTCGGCGGCGAGGCGGCATGCGACCCCGAGAACCAACCCCGCACATCGGCCACCACCACCACCACTAGCGTGCGCTCTCCGAGGCCTGCCTCAGAGGCGGTCCGGCCGGGCTGTCCGCTCGGGTAGCTGCATCAGGCCCGACAAACACGTACCTCACGTGGCGCTCCGTGATGCTCCGATTGATCCTCCGCCGTTGTGCCTGGGCTGAGAGCTTCAATCTCAGGGGCTCTCTTGACTCGCCCGTTGTGCCGATCATATCCAGCGTCGTGACGCCTTGGGCGACCTGCGGATAACTGACCGGTTGCAGTCAGTTGACTTCGGATCACGGACAACAGGATCTCAGGCTCACCGATGTCTTGTGAACAACGGGCCGTCAGTTCGAATCTGACCGTTGGCTCTAGTCCTTGATCTCTTGAGATGGCAGAAGATTGCAGTCAGTCATGCATGGGATCGGGGTCGGCAGCCCCCGTCCCGGGTCGGTCTGGTGGGCGCTGACCGGTTGCTTGGGGCTGGCTGGAGACCCAGCGTCGCTCATCCTGTCTGAGGTGGGAAGGTGCGGCCCAGTCTTGCCCAGGGTTGGGGCGGACTCAGGTGGGCAGAGGGTCGCGTGTACGCTATCCCCATGGTGGCGACCCAGGGCGCTCTCCCCTCACCTGGGGAGCAGCGCCGGGCGGCGTCGGGGCCTCGCCGATTCCACCTTGGCCGGTTGCTGGTGGAGGCGGCGGTGATCGGGGTCGCCATCGCTCTCGGGTTGGCCGCGCTCACTCCGGGAGCAGCTCCGGGTCCGCTGACGGGTAGGTCATCGGCCTTCGGCCCTGGCAACTACTCCAAGAACGCTGAGCAGGGTTCCGATCAGGCAACTGCCAAGGTGGCGGCGCAACGGCTCCTGACCCTGCTGCCACTGCCTCCCGGGTCCGTGCGCCGGCTTGGACCAGCTGCGCCCATCCTCCAAGGGGTGGCCCCGGGATCACCGGACAGCCAGAATCTCGTGACGCGAACCGAATTCTGGCAGGTCCCAGAATCGGTCGGCGCCTTCACCCGTTGGGTCCACTCGGAGCGGAGCAGCGGGCTGACGCAATTCCAAGCCGGCACTCTGTATGGCTCGCGAGGCATCGCGTACTTCCGCACTTGGGAGCTATCCACCAGGCCTTCGGGCCTGGTCAGTGCCTTGCTGGTCTATGCCTTCGCCGAGCTAGGCCCTTCCAGCACCGCCGTCAGGATCGACGCCCAGGTGATCTGGCGGCCGGCCCGGCCAGCCAGCTCCCTGATCCCCTACTCAGATCGGTATGCGGAGCTAAGCTGGGAACGTTACGGAGCCAAGCTCGAGCGGGGTGTGGTCCTCCTGAGCAATCCCAAGCTGCTGCTCGGTCTCATCGCCGCGATCAACCGGCTTCCGGCGGTGCCCGGTGGTGTGGCCAGCTGCCCGGCGGCCCTGCTGACGACATCTCTGCGGTTCGCGACCCGGCGCGGAGGCACGGCCAATGCCGTGCTCAGCTACACAGGCTGCGATGAGTTCACCCTCACGAGCCCAGGCGGCACGATCCTCCTGGGTGTGGGAAAGGTTCTTGGCAGGGAGACGACGCTCATAGGGCCGCCCGCGCAACGGTAGCGTGGGGAAGGATCGGTGGGCGGCGCCTCTCCGACGCGCCTGGCAGTTCGATGGCACTCAAGGTCGCGCGCCGCCCCGGCAGACGTTCTGCTGGTTGCCTGATGGTGGCGGGGGCGGGCCGGGTCGGGATCGCGAGGAACCGGAGGGAGGACCCGCCTCAGACCTTGACCACCATCTTGCCCAGGTTGGCGCCCTGGAGCATGCCGATCATTGCCTCGGGCATGTTCTCGATGCTCTCGACCACGGTCTCATCCACTCTTATCAGCCCATCGGCAATGGCTGGCGCCACCTCCTGTCGAAAGGCAGCCTGCCGGTGCATGTGATCCGAGACCAAGAAGCCCTGGAGGCGCAGCCGCTTGCCCACGGCCAGACTCAGGTTCCGGGGGCCGGTGGCGGCCTCAGTCTGGTTGTACTGGGAGATCGCGCCGCACATGGCGACCCGGCCCTGGGGACGCAGACAGGACAGAGCCGCCTCCAGCTGCTCGCCGCCGACATTGTCGAAGTAGATGTCGATGCCGCCGTCGCCACAGGCCTCGGCCAGCTGGGCCACCACCGGTCCATCGCGGTAGTTGAAGGCACGGTCGAAGCCAAGGTCGCGCACCAGGTGCTCGACCTTGGCCTCGCTGCCGGCGCTGCCGATGACCCGGCCCGCGTGGTGGACCCTGGCCAGCTGGCCCACCATGCCGCCCACGGCCCCGGCGGCTCCGGACACGAAGACGGACTCGCCCGCCGCCAACTGGCCGATGTCGAGCAGTCCAATGTAGGCGGTCAGCCCCGGCATGCCCAGGGCGCCCAGGAAGGCCGACGGCCTGACCCCGGGGATCGGGTCCACCACGCGGAACGCCTGCTGGTCGCCGACCGCGTACTCGCGCCAGCCCAAGTTGTGCAGCACCAGTTGGCCCGGGCTGAGAGGGCTGCCGGCCGGGGCGCTGATGACCTCGCCCAACGCTCCCCCGTCCATCACCCGGCCGAGCTGGAAGGGGGGGACGTAGGAAGGGGCGTCATTCATCCGCCCCCGCATGTAGGGGTCCACGGAGAGAAACAGATTGCGCACCAGAACCTGGCCCACCGGCGCAGCGACCGTCGTCATCGCGATTTCGAAGTCAGCCTGGGTCGGGACTCCCGATGGGCGTCGGGCCAGGCGCACTTCTCGGCCGGTCACCTGGTCACCCATGGCCCCATTCTGCGTCGCGGGCGCCGGCCGCTGAGCCGGACGACCTCCAGGCTGGCTCTGGGACGGGGCAGCGAGCGGCCGTCCACGCAGGCGTGGAGATATCATCGAGGGCAGTCGGCTGGCACCTGCATCGCGTGGGGCGAGCTTCCGGAGATGTCCAAGGGAGGACCACCCCAATCGCGGAGTCAATGATCGAAGGGGTCACGGCGGAGGCTTCTGACCAGCCGGTCATGGCGGCTCCCAGATGGTGGCGGGCCGAGGCTGGGACCCACCGCCCCCTGCTCGGGGTCCTGTCCGACTACCTGGGCCTGACCAAGCCGGGGGTGATGAGCCTGCTCTTGGTCACCGAGTTGCTGGCGATGGTGATCGCCGCTCGGGGTTTCCCCGGGTGGGGGCTCAGCCTGGCCGCCCTGGCCGGCGGGGCCCTGGCCTCGGGAGGTGCTTCGGCCGTCAACTGCTGGTTCGACCGTGACATCGATGCGGTCATGGGCCGGACCCGCAACCGCCCGGTACCCTCGGGCCGGATCGCCCCCAGCTCAGCGCTGGCTTTCGGCCTGATCCTGAGCGCCCTGGCTTTTGTCGCGTTCTGGACCCTGGTCAACCCCCTGGCCGCCTGGCTGTCGCTGGCCGGTGGCGGCTTCTACCTACTCGTGTACACCTTCTGGCTGAAGCGGACGACCAAGGAGAACATCGTCATCGGGGGGGCGGCGGGGGCGGTGCCAGCCCTGGTGGGCTGGGCGGCGGTCACTCACGGGTTGGGTCCGGTGGGCCTGCTGCTATTCCTGCTGGTCTTTCTCTGGACGCCTCCGCACTTCTGGTCGCTGTCCCTGATCCTGCGGCGCGACTACCAGGCGGTCTCGGTGCCGATGCGACCGGTGGTGGTGGGAGTGCACCGAACGAGGACCGGGATCGCGGCCTACGCCGCCCTCATGACCTTGGCCAGCTGCCTTCCGGCCATCTGGTTGAGCCCGCTCGAGCTGTTGGTGTCCCTGGGGTTGGGCGCTCCCTTCTTGGCCTTGAGCGGGCTGGTGCTACGGGAGGCGGAGGGGACGCTCTGGGCCAGACGCCTCTTCCTTTTCTCGATCGCTTACCTGTTTCTCTACTTCCTGGGGACCGCTCTGGTGGCGGTCGTGGGGCGCTGAGAAGGGCCCGTTGGCCCTCGTCGGCTGAAGTGGTGCCACCGCCGATTCTGAGTTCGATCGCGGCTGGGCGCCGGTAGAATTGCTGAATTGGTGACCCAGATCGCTGAACTGCTCCCCGGGCTCGCCTACCTGGGCGAGGATGAGGTCCGGACGGTAGAGCGCGCCTACTTGTTGGCGGACCGTGCCCATCAGGGTCAGATGCGGCTCTCCGGAGAGCCCTACATCACCCATCCGCTGGCGGTGGTGGAACTGCTAGCCGAGATGAGGCTGGATCAGGACGCGCTGGCGGCGGCCTTCCTGCACGATGTGGTGGAGGACACCGCCATCACCTCGGAGGAGATTCGAGCCGAGTTCGGGGAGACCGTGGAGAAGTTGGTGGCGGGCGTCACTAAGCTGGGCCGGATCAAGCTTCACTCCCAGGCTCAGGTGCAGGCCGAGAACATCCGCAAGATGCTGATCGCGATGGCCGAGGACCTGCGGGTGGTCCTGATCAAGTTGGCCGATCGCCTCCACAACATGCGGACCATCTCCGCTCTGCCGGAGGAGAGGCAGCGGCGCATCGCCCAGGAGACGGCCGACATCTACGCGCCCCTGGCCCACCGCCTGGGCATGTGGCAGATGAAGGCCGAGTTGGAGGATCTCGCCTTCTCGGTGCTCGACTCTGGCAACTACGAGCGGGTGCGTGCGGAGGTCGAATCCCAGCGCCTGCAGCGCGAGACCTCGCTGCAGCAGGCCAGGATCAACCTGGAGGCGGCTTTGAAGGAGGCCGGGATCAACGCCGAGGTGGCGGGACGGCCCAAGAACATCACCAGCGTGTTTCGCAAGATGCAGCAGGCGGGCCGCAGCATCGACGAGATCTACGACCTGGTGGCCCTGCGCGTCATCTGCGATGACATCAAGGCCTGCTACGGCTCCCTGGGCGTCGCCCACTCGCTCTGGAAGCCCATCCCGGGCCGGTTCAAGGACTACGTCGCCATGCCCAAGGGCAACGGCTACCAATCCCTGCACACGAGCGTGGTCGGGGAGGGGGGGGAGCCGGTGGAGATCCAGATCCGGACCTGGGAGATGCACCGCACCGCCGAGGAGGGGATCGCCGCGCACTGGCACTACAAGGAGGGAACCCGGGCCGATCAGCGCCTGGACCAGGGTTTCGGGTGGTTGCGCTCGCTCCTGGAGTGGCAGAAGGAGCTGCTGGATGCCGAGCGCTTCGTCGAGCACGTGCGTTTGGACGTCTTTCAGGACGAGGTCTTCGTCTTCACCCCCAGGGGCGACGTGCTGTCGCTGCCGTCCGGCGCGACCGCCATCGACTTCGCGTACCGGATCCACACCGATGTCGGCCACCGCTGCCTGGGGGCCAAGGTCAACTCCCGGATGGTGTCCCTCGACTACCGCTTGCAGAACGGCGACATAGTCGAGATCCTGACCACCAAATCGGAGCGCCGCGGACCCAGCCGGGACTGGCTCAACTTCGCCAGGACCAGCAGCGCTCGCGAGAAGATCCGGCAATGGTTCAAGCGGGAGCGTCGCGAGGAGAACGTCGCCCGCGGCAAGGAGCTGTTGGATCGCGAGCTACGCCGCATGCGGGGGCTCCAGTTGGCCACGATCACGGGCCCCCGGCTGCAGGAGCTGGCCCGGGAGTTCCGGCTGCCCGAGGTGGTGGACTTCTTCGCCGCCATCGGTTACGGAGAGGTGGCGGCGCGCACCGTGGTGCTGCGCTGGGCGGCGGGCGAGGAGGAACCGCCGCCCAAGTCTGGCGGCGCCGCCATCCCCCTGGTGTCGCGACCGACCCCCAGCGGCGGGGTGCGGGTGGCGGGGCTGGGCGACCTGCTCACCAATATCGCCAGATGCTGCAAACCGGTCCCGGGAGAGCCGATTCGTGGGTACGTCACCCGGGGCCGGGGGGTGACCGTGCACCGCGACGACTGCGTCAACATCCGTCATGCCGGAGATCCGCGGCGGATCGTCCAGGTGGAGTGGGATGCGGAGAGCCGCCAGGTGTACCCCGTGCGCCTGCGCATCGAGGGGCGTGACCGCACGGGGTTGCTGCGCGACGTCGCGACTGCGATCGCCGAGACCAAGGTCAACCTCAGCGGTGCGGCGGTGGAGGTGGAGGGGGGGCACACGGCCGTCATCTCCACGGTGGTTGAGGTCGCCAGCCTGACTGAGCTCAGCCGGCTACTGGAGCGCCTCGAGCGGGTACGCGACGTTCAACAGGTGGTTCGCGAGGTGGGCTGAATTGGGCCCCGGGCGGAACCGTAAACTGCCTGGCAGTGGCTGGAATCTCACGCCCCCGTGGCACCAACGACCTGCTCCCGGAGCGCCGGTGGGCGATGGAGCACGCGCTCCGGATCGGACTTTCGGTCTC
This sequence comes from bacterium, assembly GCA_021795235.1. Taxonomy (GTDB): domain Bacteria; phylum Chloroflexota; class Dormibacteria; order Aeolococcales; family Bog-877; genus AG-12. The sequence goes on along the minus strand of JAJYPP010000022.1, from coordinate 35,596 downwards.
CTCCCAGTACGGATACCGTCACCTCGAGACCCCCATCTTCGAGTCGACAGAGCTGTTCGTCAGGGGGGTGGGGGACACCACCGATGTCGTGACCCGCGAGATGTACACCTTCCAGGACCGGGGCGGCCGCTCCCTCACCCTGCGCCCGGAGGGCACGACGCCGGTGGTGCGGGCATTCTGGGAGTCCGAGCTACGCCAGGCGCCGCTGCCGGCTCGGCTCAGCTACTGGGGGCCGATGTTCCGCTACGACCGGCCGGGCAGAGGAAGGTACCGGCAGTTCACCCAGTTCGGGGTCGAGGCGCTGGGAGAGTCGGATCCGGAGCTGGATGCGGAGGTCATCGCGGTCGCCTGGCGCTGGCTCGAGGCGCTGGGGCTCGGAGGCACCAGCCTGCAGCTGAACAGCATCGGCGACGCGATCTGCCGGCCCCGCTTCCGGGAGGCCCTGCTGAGGCACTTCGAGCCCCACTTGGCCCATCTGCCGGAGCTCGATCGCGACCGGCTGCGGCGCAATCCTCTGCGCATCCTGGACAGCAAGGATCCCGAGGTCGCGAGGCTGCTGGCGACCGCTCCCCGGACCACCGACTTCCTCTGTGAGGGTTGCCTGGAGGCGTTCGCGCGGGTTCAGGAGGCGCTCAGCTCCTACGAGATCCCATTCCAGCTGAACCCGCTCTTGGTGCGCGGGCTCGACTACTACCAGCGCACTGCCTTCGAGGTGTGGCACGAGGATCTGCACGGCGCTCAGAATGCGCTCTTTGGCGGGGGCCGCTACGACGGCCTCTCGGAGCTCCTGGGCTATCCCGCCTGCCCTGGCGTCGGTTTTGCCGCCGGCCTGGAGAGGGTCACCATGCTGGCGCCGGCGCCACCCGCTGCGCCCGGTCCGCTGGTCTGGGCGTTGACGGCGCAGCCGGAGGGCGCAGGAGCCGTGATCCGGATTGCCGAGAAGCTGCGCGGCGCCGGGCTGGCGGTGGTCGCCGACGCGGGTGGCCGCAGCCTCAAGGCCAAGATGCGCAGCGCCGAACGGGGCGGAGCGGGGCTGGTCTGTATCGTCGGGGCCGAGGAGCTGCGGCAGGGTCTGGTAACGGTGCGCCGGCTGGGCGACGGGACCCAGGCGTCGGGCCCGGCCGACTCGGTGGTTGAGACGGCTCGGGCATTGCTTCAGTCGTCGGAATAGCTGGAGGAGGTCGCGCTTGAAGGGCAGACGGATGTGCGGGACGGTGACCGCGGCCGATGACGGCTCGCGGGTGGTGGTGGCAGGTTGGGTGAACCACCGGCGCGACCACGGGGGCCTGACCTTCATCGACCTCCGCGACCACACCGGGGTCGTCCAGCTGGTGTTCAATCCCGCGCTGGCCCCGGAGGCCCACGAGCTGGCCGAGCGCTGTCGCCTGGAGTGGGTGCTGCGCGTCGAGGGTCCTGTGGGCCGGCGGCCGGAGGGTAGCGAGAACCCCAACCTGCCGACCGGCTCGGTGGAGATCACCGTGGACGCCTGCGAGGTGCTGGGGCAGGCGGAGGCCATGCCGATCGGGGTGTCCGACGAGGTGGCGGCGGACGAGCGCGTGCGCTTGCAGTACCGCTATCTGGACCTGCGTCGACCCCGGATGCAGCGGAACCTGAGGGCTCGCCATCGCTTCGTCAAGTCGCTGCGCGACGTCGCCGACCAGCTCGGATTCATCGAGATCGAGACCCCGACCATGATCCCCAGCACGCCCGAGGGAGCTCGGGACTTCATCGTCCCGAGCCGGCTGTGGCCGGGGCACGTCTGGGCGCTGCCCCAGTCTCCCCAGATCTACAAGCAGCTCTGCATGGTGGGCGGCTGTGACCGCTACTTCCAGATCGCCCGTTGCTGGCGGGACGAGGACCTTCGGGCAGACCGTCAGTTCGAGTTCACCCAGCTCGACATGGAGATGTCGTTCGTGGATGAGGACGAGATCTTTCTGGTCCTGGAGGAGATGATCTCCAAGGCCTTCGGGGAAGCTTTCCAGATTCCTGTCAGCACCCCGTGGCCGCGGCTGCCATTCTCCGAGGCGATGCGGCGATTCGGATCCGACAAACCCGACACCCGCTTTGACATGGAGCTGGAGGATGTCTCGGACATCTTTCGGGACTCCTCGTTTCGAGTCTTCAAGGGTGCCCTCGAGGAGGGAGGCTCGGTGCAGGCGCTGCGGGTGCCGGGCGGGGCCGAGCTCACGCGCGGCGAGCTGGAGGGGGAGTGGCTGCAGGTGGCCAGGACCTACGGCGCCGCCGGCCTGGCCTACATGTGGCGGCGATCCGGAAGTTTCGAGGGTGCGATCACCAAGTTCCTCTCGGCCGAGGAGCAGGCGGCCCTGGCCGGCCGGCTCGGGGTCGAGGACGGGGACTGCGTCTGCTTCACGGCCGGCCGGACCGCGGTCGCCAGGACATCCCTGGGCGCCGTCCGGCTGCACGCGGCCAGGCGCTTCGATTGGATCCCGAAGGGTCGGTTCGACTTCCTCTGGATCACGGAGTTCCCTCTCTTCGAACAGGATCCGGTGACGGGCCGGGTGGGCTCGGTCCACCATCCCTTCACGCAGCCCCACCCGGACGACTGGGAGCTGGTACGGACCGATCCCATTGCCGTCCGGTCGCGCTCGTACGACATCGTTTGCAACGGGGTGGAGCTGGGCAGTGGCTCGCTGCGCATCACCAACCCGGCCCAGCAGGCCGCAATCTTCGAAGCGCTGGGACTCAGCGCCGAGGAGGCCGAGCGCAAGTTCGGCTTTCTGATGAGCGCATTCCGCTACGGCCCGCCGCCGCACGGGGGGTTCGCCGCGGGGATCGACCGGATGGTCATGCTGGGGGTGGGAGAGACCACCATCCGGGAGGTCATCGCCTTCCCCAAGACCCAGAGCGGCGGCGACCCGATGACCGGGTCACCGACTCCGGTGGCGGTGGAGCAGCTGACCGAGGTGGGTCTGCGGCTGGCTCCGACCCTCAGGCCGGAGCCAGCCGTGGCTCCGACCGGTGGTGGGGAGTGATACCTTGACCAAGGGCTCGGGGCCCCGCCGTTTGCCAGCAGCCGACCCTAGTGAAGTATTTCTCGGGAGCGCCGACAGAGTTGGTGGCCCACGAGCCTCCAGGAGAGGATGTGGAAAGCCGCGTGAGGCGCACCCACCTGGTTTTTCAGGGATCGGAGCCGGGCCGGCGGGTGCCCCCGAGGCCAACTCGGGAGTTTGAAGTGAGCATCTCAGGGGCAAGCACTGCAGTGATGAGTTCTCGCAACCCGGCCCAGACCGAGCTGCGGATCCCCGCGGATCCCGAGTACATCGTCGTCGCCAAGCGGACCGCCGCCGCCATGGCCAGTGTCGCCGGACTCGGGGTAGAGGCCCTGGACGAGCTCAACATCGCTATCGCCGAAGCCTGTGAGCACACCATCAGCTCAGCTCTCGCGGCCGGTTTCGCCGACTGCAAGGTCCGGATCGGATTCTGGGTCCAGGAGGACGCGCTCCGGGTGGACGTTCGCCTGCTCACCGGCAAGGCCGAACCGCAGGAGCGGGCGGTTCAACCGGTCGCGGCCACTCAGCTGGCGGAACGGGAGGCGCTGGACATGGCGATCCAGATGCTGCGGTGCTTCGCTGACGACGTCGACTTCCAGGCGGTGGGGAGCGGGCTCATGCACGTCCGGCTGGCCAAGTACCGCTGGCGGTGACCGAGGCGGGGTTCCGGCCCTCCCCGGGCTCCACCAGGTTCGACCGCGGTCTCCAGCACCGGCTGTTCGATGAGTACCGACGCGATCGCGACCCCGCCGTCCGCGAGCAGTTGGTGGAGCAGTACGCGGCCTTGGTCCACTCCTTGGCCCGCCGGTTCGCCGGCCGTGGCGAGCCGCTGGAGGACCTCGAGCAGGTGGGCTACCTGGGCCTGATCGCCGCCATCGACCGCTTCGAGCCCGAGCTCGGGCTCGAGTTCACCACCTTCGCCACGCCCACCATCCTGGGTGAGATCAAGCGGTACTTCCGGGACAAGAGCTGGGCGGTCAGAGTGCCAAGGAGGCTCCAGGAGACCTACACCAAGGTGGTCAGGGTCCAGGAGGAGCTGGCCCAGCAGTTGGGCCGCAGCCCCAGCGTGGCCGAGATCGCCAGGCGGCTGGAGCTGGAGCCGGAGGATGTCCTGCAGGCGCTGGAGGCTGGCCCCGCTCACCGCGCGGTCTCGCTCGATGGCCCGGCTCCCGGAGGTGACGAAGGTGGGGAGATGGGCGACCGGATCGGCCAAGAGGACGAGAACCTGAGCCGGATCGAGCTCCGCCAGTTGCTGGGGTCGGCGATGCGCCACCTCACCGCCAGAGAGCAGGAGATCATGATTCTTCGCTTCGTGGAGGAGCTGCCCCAGACCGAGGTGGCCCGGCGCTTGGGCATCAGCCAGATGCACGTCAGCCGGCTCCAGCGAGCCGCCTTGGAGCAGCTGAAGAAGGAGATGCCGGAGTAGGCCCTCCCGAGGGTGGGCGGGGGCGACTGTTAGAATCCGGCCGAGCTTCGAGGAGCTGTTTTATCTTGCTTAGTGATCAGATTCGCGCGCAATTTCTCGACTTCTTCCAAGAGCGCGGACATCTGCTGGTGCCCAGTGCGCCCTTGGTGCCGCGGGACGATCCCAGCCTGCTCTTGGTCTCCGCCGGCATGGTGCCCTTCAAGCCCTATTTCCTGGGCCTGCGCGAGCCGCCGGCTGAGCGGCTGACCTCGTGCCAGAAGTCCTTCCGCACAGTCGACATCGAAGAGGTGGGCAACAGCTCCCATCACGACACCTTCTTCGAGATGTTGGGCAACTTCAGCTTCGGGGCCTACTTCAAGGCGGAGGCGATCGGCTATGCCCACTCCCTGCTGACCCAGGGCTTCGGTCTGGACCCCGCCCGTCTGCACTTCAGTGTGCATCCGCAGGACGAGGACTCGGTTCAGCTGTGGCGGAAGGTGGCGGGGGTCGAGGAGAGCAGGATCGTCCGCCTTGAGGACAACTTCTGGCAGGCTGGCCCCACCGGCCCGTACGGGGTCGACAGTGAGATCTTCTACGACCTGGGCGAGGAGTGGGGCACAGGCCCGGAGGAGCGGCCGGGCCGCGGCAGCCGCTTCCTGGAGATCTGGAACCTGGTCTTCATGGACAAGGAGCGGCTCGAGGATGGCAGCACCCGTCCTCTGCCCAGCCCGGGTGTCGACACCGGGATGGGGCTGGAGCGAATGGCCATGGTGCTGCAGCAGCAGCCCTCCATCTTCGACACCGACCTGTTCCAGCCGATCCTGGCCGACTTCTCGGCGCGGGCGCAGCGCCCGGCCCCAGCCGAGCAGCGGCTGCGCCACCTGCGGATCCTGGCCGACCACACCAGGGGCGCGTGCTGTCTCATCGGCGATGGCGTGCTCCCCTCCAACGAGGGGCGCGGCTACGTGCTCCGGCGCATCCTGCGACGGGCGATGGTGAGCGCCCAGAGCCTTGACATCCGCGACGGACTGGAACCGGGGGCCGAGGTGGTCGGCCAGATCCTGGGCCGCCAGTACCCCAATCTGCTGGAGCAGATGGGTGTGATCAAGGACGTCGTGGCGCAGGAGCAGGGGCGCTTCTCCGACGCGGTGGCCCGCGGTTTGGATCGCTTCGAGGAGATCGCGCTGAGAGCCTCGACCGGGGTGTCGGGGGACGATGCCTTCCTGCTGCACGACACCTTCGGATTCCCCCTTGAACTCACCCTCGACCTGGCCGCCGCGCGGGGGCTCGGGGTGGATCGGGGCCGCTTCGAGGAGCTGCTGGAGCAGCAACGCCTGCGGGGCCGGGCCGGACGCGCGTCCGGCGCCGTCACCATGACCCGGCTGAGCCTGCCCGCGAACACCTTCGTGGGCTACGAGTCAACCGTCCAGGCGACCGAGGTCCTGACCCTGCTGGAGGGGGGCGAGCCCGCGGTTCTGGTCGAGGCCGGTCATCTGGCCGACGTGGTCCTGGCCGAGAACCCCTTCTACCCAGAGGGCGGCGGCCAGGTGGGAGACACGGGAAGGCTGACCTGGGACGGCGGCGAAGCCGAGGTGCTGGACTCCCAGGCGACAGCGGGCGGTCCCGCCTTGCAGCACTGCCGGGTCCTGGCCGGCCAGCTCAAGCCCGGGCTGGCGGTGAAGGCGATGGTCGACGAGGAACGGCGCCTGGGATGTGCGCGGCACCACTCCGCCACCCACCTGCTCAACCAGGCGTTGCGAGAGGTCCTGGGGGCCGGGGTCGTGCAGCGGGGTTCCCTGGTCGCTCCTGACCACGCGACCTTCGACTTTGGCTGGTCGCGACCGATCTCGAGCGAGGAGCTCGCCGCCGTCGAGGCGGTGGTCAACCGCGAGGTCCGTCTCGATCTGCCCCGGTCAGTCGATCTGCTGACGGTCGAGGCGGCCAGATCGGCGGGGGCGCTGGCGCTGCCAGATGAGATCTACCAGCCGGTGGTGCGGGTGGTGAGCTTCGGCACCTTCTCCAAGGAGCTCTGCGGGGGCACCCATGTGGAGCGTTCGGGGCAGCTGGGCGCGGTCTTGCTGACCGGATCGCGGAGCGTGGGTCAGGGGTTGCGACGCATCGAGGTCCTCGCCGGGGCGGCCGCGGAGGCCCACTGGCGGCGGCAGGGCGAGCTGGTCGCGCAGCTCTCCGCCAGCCTGCGGAGCCCCGCAGCCGAGCTGCCTGAACGCCTGCGGGCGCTCCAGGACCGTGTCCGAGAGCTGGAGCGTGAGCTGCGCCAGCACCGCCAGTCCGGCGCTGGTCCGGCCTCCGTGGCCAGGGAGACGGTGGCCTCGGTGGCCCTGGCGGTCGAGGACATCGAGGCCGAGCTGGACAGGCCCGGCCGGCGCCGTCGCACGGAGCAGCTCCTGGACGCGGCTCCGGGGGGCATGGCGGTGGTCTTGGCGGGGGGGCAGATGATGATTACAATCTCTGAGGCGCTGATTGCCAAGGGCCTGCACGCCGGTAACATGGCAGCGGCGGTGAGCCGGGAACTGGGTGGCCGGGGCGGCGGCAACCAGCAGCTCGGACAAGGGGCGGTTCCCAAGGGGGATCATCGGGCCGCACTGGCGGTGCTGCGCACCATCCTGGGATCCGCTCTGGAGGAGGCTTGAGATGGCGCCACCGCAGCCGGAGACCGCTCGTCGCCAGCCCCGCTTCCACGTGACCGCGCTCGACATCGGAACCCAGGTGATCAAGGCGCTGGTGGTCAAGAAGGAGGCCGGCGAGGCCATCGTGCTGGGCGTGGGGCGAGCTGAGCAGGGTCCTGGCAACCTCGACCCTGCGGTTCCCCCCGACCTGGAGACGGTGGTCGAGGGTTGCCACACCGCCCTGGAGGCGGCCGAGGACATGGCCGAGGTGATCCCGACCCGGCTCGTGATCGGGATCGGGGGAGTCAGGGTCCGGGTGGTGAGCACCAACGGGGCCAAGGTCCGGGGACGCGCCCAGGTGAGGATCTCCAAGCGGGAGCTGGAGGAGCAGGTGGAGTCCATCCAGCGCCGAGCCCTGCGTGACGCTCAGGCCAGACTCCAGGAGGAGGCCTCGTACCAGGGCGAGCAGCTACGGCTGGTCCACTCGTCCATCACAGCGGCGCGCGTCGACGGCCAGCCGGTGCTGGATCCGCTGCGGTACCAGGGCCAGAAGCTGGACCTCACCGTCTTCAACACCTTCACCACCGAGGCTCACATAGCGGCGGTCGAGGAGATCGCGCGGGCCCTCGACCTGGAGCTCCTGGAGACGGTGGCGGAGCCCTACGCGGTGGCCAGGCTCGCCTCGACCCCAGAGGTCTTGGAGCGCGGCGGAATCTTCATCGACATTGGCGCTCGGACCACGACGGTGACCCTGGTGCGCGGAGGGGTGCTGGAGTCGGCCCGCATGTTCGAACTGGGCGGCCGCGCGTTCACCCGCAAGCTGGCCCACGACCTGGACCTCTCCCTGCCCTTGGCGGAGGGCCTCAAGATTCGGCACGCGGGGGGGATGCTGGGGGGGGATGAGCAGGCGCGGGTGCGCCGGGCCATGGGTGAGTCGGCCGAGGTGCTGGCCCAAGGGGTGGCGCTGGTGCTCCACGAGCTGGCCGCGGCCCAGCCGCTGCCGGCTCACGTGTGGCTGTGCGGCGGAGGGTCGCTGCTCCCGGAGATCCTGGAGCAGCTCTCGGTCCTGCGCTGGACGGACTATCTGCCCTTCCTGCAGCCGCCGCGCTTCGTGCGACTCGTGCCCGACGGTCTCGCGGCGGTCCACGACACCACCGGACTGCTGACGTCCGCGGCTGACATCACCCCCATGGGACTGGCCTACCAGGCAGCTGCGGAGATCGAGTCCCCGCCCCCTGCGGGGCCCACCTGGGAGGAGATGGTGCAGCGCGTGGCGGGGCTGATCCGCCGTTGACCCCGCAGCCATGCGATCATGAGTAACCAGACCCGGGACGCCAGCGTTCGGGAGGGTGGCCTGCAGGGCTGATCACAATGTCGAAGCTACTCTACGTAGAACCAACCGACGAGATCACGGATCTCGTCGACAGGATCCGCCGCTCCGAAGGGGAGCGGGACCTGATCTTCGTGGTGCCCCCGGATGGGCGGGCACTGCGCTCGGGCCTCGACCTGCAGCTGCTGATGCAGTACACCAAGGGTTTCCAGAAGCGAGTGGGCATAGTCAGCGCGGACCCCCAGATCCAGGCGCTGGCGATGAGGACGGGATTCCCAACCTACCCATCGATCTCACAGCTGGAGCAGGACCGTCCTCTGACCTCGGCCCCGGCCATGGCCCCGGCCGGGGCGGCCGCTGTGGGGGCGGGGTTGGCCCTGACCACGGCCGCCGTCACCTCCACCGCGGTGCAGGCGCCCCCGGAACCGCCGCTCGAGCGTTCCCTGGCCCGCCGGAGCCCGGCCACCATGGTGGCGGCCGCGGCCAGTGACGCAGGCCCGCGCCACTGGTGGCAGTCGGCCCGGACCCGCAACTGGACCATCGGTGCCGGTGCCGCGATCTTCGTGGTCGGGGTCCTGGCCATCCTGCTGCTGCTGCCGACCGCGATCATCACGGTTGGGGTCCAGTCCCACCGGCTGACCGACCCCGTCACCATCCAGGGGAACGTCGGCGGAAGTTCGGGGAATGTTCTCGACGTGGTCCCGGTCCAGTCGCTGCTCACTCCGACCCAGACCCAGACCTTCACGATCAGCCCCAGCGGAACGCAGGTGCTGCCACCCACCCCCGCCGGGGGCAGCCTCTACATGTGCTACCAGTACACCGGTCCGGGCAACTACCAGGGCGCCGCCACGCTGACCTTCACCGGCACGGTCACCCCCGAGTTCTCCGACCAGAGCGGGAGCGGCAATCTGGGGTTCACCACCACCTCGGCCGCTCAGAGCGGCTCCTACACCCTGCAGGCGTGCGGCCAGGGATCCCCCTCGGCCTCCACCTTCAGCCCGGCGCTGCCGGTTCAGGCCGACTCGAACAGCCTGGGCACCCAGGGGAACGTGGGGGCCAGTCAGCAGTGGGGGTGGTCCAGCAGCAACATCCAGTCCAGTGCTTGTATCAGCCCTCAGGGTGCCAACGACTGCCTGCTGACCGGTTTCGTGAACATCTCCCTGGCCAATCCCCAGGGGATGTCCGGAGGCAAGGACTCCACCACCCAGTCGATCTTCACCAGCTCCGACATCTCCTCCGCGCAGACTCAGGAGCAGCAGCTTGGAGCCCAGTTGACCTCCAAGGTGGAGACCGATCTGAAGACTCTGGCCGGACCCTCCAACGTCATCGCCCAAGACTCGGCTGGCAATGGGGTGCAGCTCACCGTCAAGGATCCCACCCTGCCCTCGGTGGGGCAGGCCGGTCAGCAGCAGACGCTGACCGTCGCCGTCAACGCCGCTGCCACCGCCTACAGTCCGGCGGCTGCCAGGGCGGCCGTGCTGGCCGACCTCAAGTCGAAGGTTCCGGCCGATGGTCAACTGCTCGCGAACTACAAACTCGGCCAGATCAAGGTTGCCTCGGCTGCGCCCGGGGGCAGCCTGACCCTGACCGCCTACGCGGTGGGCTACTGGGCCCCCAAGGTGGACCTGGCCCCGTATCGCACCCGGATCACCTTCATGAGCCCGGCGGCGGCGCGCAGCTACCTGCTTTCGCAGCTGCCCGGGGCCAGCACCGTCGCGGTCCATCAGTCGCCGTTTGGCCTGCCGTGGCTGCCTCTCATAGCGAGCCGCATCCACCTCGTGCGCCAGTCCGTGACCGGAGGTTAGGTCGCTGGGCGGTCGTCTCAGCTGGCCGGTCACGGGTCGGATCCTCGCCCTGGATCCTGGCCGGGTGCGTGTGGGGGTGGCGCTCAGTGACGAAACCAGGACCATCTCACAGCCGCACCTGACCCTGATCCGGCGCGGCGACCGTTCGCTGCTGCGGGAGATCGTGAAGCTGGTTGGCGAGCAGGAGGTGACCGGGATAGTGGTGGGGCTGCCGCTCAGGATGAACGGGACCCGCGGCCAGGAGGCGGAGGCTGCGGTCGCCCTGGGCAGGATGGTCGCCGGTGCCACCGGCCTCCAGGTCTATTTCTGCGATGAGCGGCTCACCAGCAAGCAGGCCGAGAAGGAGATGATCGGCCACGGGGAGTCGCGCCGTGGTCGGCGGGAGGCTGGTGACCGGGTGGCGGCCGCTCTGCTGCTGCAGGGCGTGCTGGCGGGAGGGCCATTGCTCCCGTGATTCGAAGGCACCCCTGGAGGGCTTCCCTGGTCGGTCTGCTGCTGCTGGCGGTGGTTGGCGGGATCGCGCTGGTGTTCGCCCGCCGGGAGCTGGACCCCGTCCAGCCCAACCAGGAACAGCAGGTGGTGGTCACGGTTCCTGCCGGCGAGACACTGTCCCAGCTGGCCGGCACCCTGAGCCGGGACCATCTGGTGCGCTCCGAACCGGTCTTCTACATCTATGCCCGGGTGCGGGGGCTGGGCAGTCGGCTGCACCAGGGAAAATTCATCCTCGACCGGGGCATGGGGGCGGCCGAGCTGGTGGCGGTCCTGGAGGGTCCGCCGTCGGTCCTGCCCGTGCGGGTGACTCTGCCCGATGGCCTCAGTGCCGCGCAGGAGGCTGCCAGGCTGCAGGCCGACGGGCTGTTCTCCAGCGCCAGTTACCTGGCCCAGATCCGGTCCGCCCGCTTTTCGGGCATCAGCCCCCTGCCTGGCGCTCCGGCGGGCGCCAGCTGGGAGGGGATGGCATACGGGGACACCTTCCAGGTCGATCCCAACATCACCCCGAAGGCGTTCCTGAAGCTGCAGTTGGAGGATTTCAACCGGCGCGAGCGAGCCGCCATCCTGGCCGGCAGCTCGCGGGTCGGCCTGACCCCCTACCAGGTGCTGGTGCTGGCGTCGGTGGTGGAGGCGGAGGCCCGGACGAAGACGGATCGCGGTCTGGTCGCCGGGGTTTTCTTCAACCGCCTGCACCAGGGGATACCGCTCCAGAGTGACGTGACCATCCTCTACGCGATGGCCAGGGCGGGGCAGAGCCGGGCGCCGTTCAGCACCTCCTTCCCGTCCCCTTATAACACGTACCTTCATGCGGGGCTGCCGCCCGGGCCGATCGATAGCCCCGGAGCAGTAGCGATCTCGGCGGTGCTGCACCCGACTGCCACCAGCTACATGTACTTCGTCTCCCTGCCCAATGGGAAGATGCTGTTCGCGGTGACGGAGGCCCAGCACCTGCAGCAGGTGCAGCAGGCGGGCCTGGGATGAGCACGGCCAGAGGCCAGCGCTCCCGAGAGCTGGGATGAATCTGGGGTTGGCCGCCGCCTGGGCGGTGGTGGGGGGGGGCGGGGGGTACCTGGTGGGCCTGATCTGCCTGCGGCTGGAGGGTGGCATCGGGGAGCTGGAGGAGGGAGAGCGATCCGGGCGAACCTGGATCGAGACCCTGTTGCTGCCAGCTCTGGGGCTGCTCGGGTTCTTCATGTTCTTCGCCCGGGAGGGCCCGACCGTCCAACTCTTGATCCACAGCCTTTGGATTCTGGTGCTGATCCAGATTCTGGCCTTCGACCTCAAGCACCGGCTAATTCTCGACGTGGTCACCCTGCCGGCGATGGCCGCAGGGTTGGCCCTCAGTTCCTTCAGCCCCGATCTGACTATCTTCCGCGCCCTGTTCGGGATGGCGGTGGGGGGGCTGGCGCTGCTGCCATTCGCGGTCGTCAGCTCGATCTTTCATGGGGGCGAGGGCTTCGGTTGGGGAGACGTGAAGCTGGGGACGGTGATCGGGGCCATGACCGGGATGGCGCTCAGCTACGGCCATCTCTACACGCTCTGGGCGCTGATCGCCGGGACCCTGATCGGTGGGGTCGCCACGGTGGCCCTGCTGCTGACCCGCCGGCTCAGTTTCAAGGACGCGATCCCCTACGGACCGTTCCTGGTCATTGGCTGCGGCGTGATCCTCTACTTCATGTGAGGGCGAAGCCCTCAGGTCTCCCGCGGGCCGACTCCACCATCTCGTAGATCGCCGAGATGGGCTCGGCCGCCAGGGTTCGCCCGGCTTCCTTGCGCAGATGGGCGATAGCTTGATCGTTGTCCATGCCGCGCCGGTAGGGGCGGTCGGAGGTGAGCGCCTCGAAGACGTCGGCCACGGCCACGATCTGGGCGCCATAGGTTAGGTCGGGGCCGCGGAGGTGGCGGTGGTACCCGGAGCCGTCCAGCCGCTCGTGGTGGGAGGCCGCCATCTCGGCGACATCCCCGAGCGGCCACAACGGGGCCAGGAGCTGGTAGCTGATCTCGGTGTGGTTCTGCATCTCCATCATCTCGCCAGGGTCCAGCGGCCCCGCCTTGTCCAGGATGGCGTTGCTCACCGCCAGTTTGCCCAGGTCGTGAAGCAGGGCGGCCAGGCCGATGCGATTCGCCTCCTCCTCATCCAGCCCCATCACCGCCGCCATCCGCCGGGACAGCAGGGCGGTGCGGGTGGAGTGGGTCGAGGTCCAGGGCGACTTGGCGTCGACCACGCCCGCGAACACCTGCCCGATCTCCAGCAGCGCCTCCAGGCTCGCGGAGGGGATCTTGCGCGGGTGGGGGTCGAGGTGGGCCACCTGCTCCGGGTGGGTGATGGAGCCGAACCGGTCCCAGAGCTTGTCGCTGCGAGCGTGGGTCAGGACCGCGTCGACCAGTTGGGGGTCGAACCAGGTTCCGCGCCGGCGCCGCAGCACCGACTCCACGCTGCGCCGGCCGCCCAGCCGCCAGAAGATCTCGGTGGTCTGGCTGAGCAGGACTATGCGGCTCAGCAGGGGGATCTCCTCCCCCTTCAAGCCGCGAGGGCGGCCCGCTCCGTTCCAGTGTTCATCGAGGCACAGGACCGCCTCGGCCGCGGCCTCGCTCCATCCCAGCTCCCGGACCAACTCCGCGCCTCTGGTACACCGCAGCTGGACCAGCTCGTTGGCCAGCCCCGGACCCTTGGATCCCAGGGATACCAGCCGGGCCATGCGCCTGGTGATGGGGGCGGAGGGCGCGGTCTGGCGCATGGCGAAGAGGACCGATCTCCACTGACTTCCCCAGTCGGCCACCTTGAGATGAGCCTTGGTGGAGCGGTCGTCGGCTCCGAACCAGTGGGTGACGCTGTAGGCGTTGGCGGAGCAACCCGCGTCCTTGAGCAGGAGCGCGTAGAAGAGGTCCTGGCGATCCTCGGGTCCGAGCCCCAGCCAGTCGCCCACCTTCATGCCCAGCCAGCAGGCCCTGATGGCATGGCCCATCGGCTCGCCTTCGGCGAGGTCGAGGGCGCGCGACAGGGAGGCGAGGACCAACGAGCTGGGCAGGGCTCCCTGAAAGTCCGCGCGCACGGGGGTGGAGGCGGGGATGGTGCTCATTGGCCGCAGGATGCCACTCCGTCCACCAGCTGTCAGTCGCGAAACTGCACCAGCTCTTGAAGACCCTGTAGCAAGGGGTGGGAAGTGGTCGCGGCCGAGGTGGCGGTGATGCCAGCGCCCCCCGCCCCGGCCGAAGCTGGGATCATCAGTTTCCAAGAGCCGCCCCGCGGCTCTCACGGCGGGCCGCGGGGAGCGGCGGTCAGAGCCCGACCCGTAACCACCGCGAAGGAGGCAGTCGATGATCAACGCCGGAGAGCTCAGGGCGGGCACCACCGTGGAGCGAAACGGCCAGCTGCTGGAGGTGCTGAGCTTCGAGCACATCAAGATGGGCCGCGGCACCGCCGTGGTACGGACCCGACTGCGCAATGTCAACAGCGGCGCCGTGACCGAGGAGACCTTTCGGCCCGAGGAGCGGTTCCCCCGGGCTCGGATCGAGAAGGTCGAGGTGCAGTACCTCTACCACGACGGCGATCAGCACGTGGTCATGGACACTGCCACCTTCGACCAGGTGACCCTGAGCGCGGAGCAGTTCGCCGAGGCGAGCAAGTGGCTGCGGGAGTCCGACCACCTCACTCTGTTGCGCTATGAGGACCAGGTGCTGGGAGTCGAGCTGCCGATCTCGGTGGCCCTCGAGGTGACCCAGACCGACCCGGGCTTCAAGGGGGACACCGCTACCGGGACCTTCAAGCCGGCCACCCTGGAGACCGGGGTCGTGGTCGACGTCCCTCTTTTCGTGGCGGTCGGAGATCGGATCAAGGTGGACACCAGGACCGGAAAGTACTCGGAACGCGCCCAATGAGTCCTGCCTCGGTGGCCCGCCCCCCGGGGCGTGTCCGGGTGGCCAGCGAGGTGGTGGCCTCGATCGCCGCGGTGGCGGCGTTGGCAACCCCGGGGGTGGCCGCCATGTGCGAGCCGGCGGGGGTGCCGGTGCCGCGACCGCTACGCGGCCAGCACGGCCACAAGGGGGTGCGCCTGGAGATGATCGGGGCCTCCGCCATCAAGGTGGAGCTGTTCGTCGCGATAACCGCCCAGGCGGCGGTGCCCGAGCTGGCCGATGCGCTCCAGGACCGGGTGGCGCGGGACCTCCGGAGGATGCTGGGGCTGGAGGTGGTGGAGATCAACGTGCATGTGGTCGATGTCGGGGCGGACTGAGGGGTGAGGCCGCGGCACCAAGCCCGGCAGCTTGCCCTGGGGGTCCTCTTCGAGGTCGAGACCAGGCCCTTGGAATGGGAGGCGGCGCTGGAGTACGCCGCGGCGGCGCAGGAGCTGCCGGCCAGTTCGACCGCGTTTGCCGCGGAGTTGGTCCGGGGAGTGGTGGAGCACGAGGCGGCCATCGACACCATGCTGGAGGCGGCCTCGACCAACTGGCGGCTGGGTCAGATGGGCTCAGTGGAGCGAGCGGTGCTGCGGTTGGGCACCGAGGAGCTGGCCTGGCGGCGGTCCGACCCGGTGGCGGTGGTGATCGACGAGGCGGTGCAGCTGGCCAAGGAGATGGCGGGCCCGGAGGCCGGCGCCTTCGTGAACGGCGTGCTGGGTCGGGTGGTGCGCGAGGTTGCGGTTGTGAGGGGAGGGACGGGGGATGCTGGCTCCGAGCCGAGTCCTGCAGGTAGGTGAGCTCAACTCCTTGATCCGCGCGGATCTGGAGGAAGACCCCGAGCTGGCCGACCTCTACGTGGAGGCGGAGATCGGCACCTGCACCAGGTCAGCGGCGGGTCATCGCTACCTGACCCTCAAGGACTGCCGGCCGGGCGCCGGCGAAGCGGCCTCCATCAAAGCGGTGATGTTCCGAGGCGCCGGCCGCACCCTTGACTTCGAGCCCGAGACCGGGCAGAGGATCATCGCCCACGGCAAGGTGTCCTTCTACGCCTCCAGGGGAGATGTCCAGCTCTACCTGGACCGGCTGGAGCCGACCGGGGTCGGTGCCCTGGCCATCGCTTTCCAGCAGCTGGTGGCCAAGCTGGAGGCAGAGGGGCTGTTCGCTGCGGCGCGCAAGCGACCGCTGCCATTCCTGCCCCGGCGGGTGGCGGTGGTGACCTCGGGGCGGGGGGCGGCGATACGGGATGTCATCCAGGTGGTCAGGCGGCGCTGTCCCATCACCACGGTGCTGGTCCTGCCCACCCTGGTCCAGGGCGAAGGCAGCCCCGCCGCCATCGTGGAGGCCCTCAGGTTGGCCGACCGGTCCGGCTCCGACCTCATCCTCCTGGTCCGGGGAGGGGGCTCGCTGGAGGATCTCCAGGCGTTCAACACCGAGGAGGTCGCCCGGGCGGTGGCGGCGCTCAGCCATCCGGTCATAACCGGAGTGGGGCACGAGACCGACACCACCGTGGTCGACTTCGTCGCCGACAGGCGGGCGGCCACCCCGTCGGTGGCGGCGGAGCTGGCGGTTCCGGACCTGGAGCAGCTGCGGGCCGATGTGGCCGCGCGCCGGTTGCGGCTTCGCCGGGGCGCGGAGGGGATCACCTCCGCCATGTCCCGGTCACTGCTGCAGTTGGAGGCCAGGCTGCGGAGGCTGGCGCCGCGGGCGCGGGTCGAGGCCGGCCGCCAGGATCTGGACCGTCTGTCCGTAAGGCTGGAGGGAGCCCGCTCGCGGCTGGTGGCGCGGCGCCGCGTGGATCTGGATGGTCGTCGCCAACTGCTGGTGGCGCGCGGCCCTGGACCCCGGCTGCTGCGGGCCAGAGAGGAGTTCCTGGGCCGGGTGGGCCGCCTGGAGGCGCTGAGCCCGCTGGCGGTGCTGGGGCGGGGCTACTCGATAACCTACCTGGGAGCAAGCGGCCAGATGCTGCGCGACCCGAGCCAGGTCAGCCCCGGTGAGCGGATCCTGACCAGGCTGGCGCGGGGGACTGTGGCCAGCACCGTGATCCAGGCGATACCCCTGCAGGAGGTTGGTGATGGAGCGTGAACCGGAGGCGTCGATGGCTCCCGTGACGGGTGCGGAGGCTCTCGACTACGAGGCGGCGCTGGGGGAGCTGGATGCGGTGCTCGGTCGGCTGGAGGACGGCAAGGCCCCATTGGAGGAGGCCATGGAGCTGTACGAGCGTGGTGTCGCTCTGGTCAGGCGCTGCTCGAGCCTCCTGGATGGCGCGGAGAAGCGGGTGATGGAGCTGTCCCTGGGGCCGGAGGGGGACCCGGTGGAGCGCCCCTTCGATCCAGCCATCGACCTGGATCCCGCCGGTAGCCGCGGAGCCTGACGGCAGCCGGTGGCTCCTCTCTTCACCAACCAGTTCATCTGGGTTCCAACTCTGGCCTGGGCCGTAGCCCAGATCCTGAAGGTGGCGACCGACTCCTGGAGGCGGCGGCGGTTCAGCGTGCGTTCGATCGGGCTGTCGGGGGGGATGCCGAGCTCCCACACCGCCATGACGGTCTGTCTGACCACCCTCCTCGGGCGGCGCCTGGGCACTGGATCCCCAGTCTTTGCGGCGGCGGTGGTGCTGACGGTGGTGGTGGTCTACGATGCCACCGGGGTGCGGCGGGCGGCGGGCCAGCAGGGCCTCATCCTGAACCAGATGATCGAGGACCTGCGGAGCAGCCTTGGACTCCGCTACGAGCGGCTGCGAGCTTTCCTGGGGCACACCCCCTTCGAGGTTCTGGCCGGGGCGGTGCTGGGGTTCCTGGTGGGGATGGCCCTCTGACCCGACCGGCTTAGGTTGATGAGAAGGACATAACATCAAGGCAATGGACGTCTGCTCGGCGGCGGGAGCGTGGAGATGAGCGTGGCCGAGCCTCGAGGGGTCATCGCCTTCCTGCTCAACCTGCAGGAGGATCCTCTGGCCGCTGAGCTGCGCGAGTCGACCAGGCTGGCGGAGGCTGCCGGTTTCAGGACTGTTGTGGCTCAGCGCGAGCCGGAGGCGGTGATCGGGCCCCAGCTGTCGGGATTGCGGCTGCTGGTGACGATAGGAGGCGACGGGACCCTGCTCTATGGCGCTCGCCTGGCCGCGCCGTCCGGCATCCCGGTCTTGGGGGTCAACCGAGGACATCTGGGATTCCTGGCCAGCGTCGAGCTGCCCGAGCTGCCCCAGGCGATAGGCGCGTTCGCCGAGGGGAGGTGCAGACTGGAGGGGCGCAGCACCCTGCGGGCGGTGATCAACGAGGATCGAGCGCCGCTGCCCTCGACCAGGGTCGAGGTGGCGGTCAACGAGGTGGTGCTGAAGGCGGAGGCCTTCAACCTGGTGCGGATCAGGGTGCGCGCCGACTCCGACCTGATCGGCGACTTCGATGCAGACGGCCTGATCGTGGCGACCAGCATCGGCTCGACCGCCTACTCACTTTCGGCGGGGGGGCCGCCGCTGGACCCGGCGGTGCCCGCTCTGGTGGTGACCCCTCTCAACCCCCATGCGATCCTCAGCCGCTCGCTGGTGATCCCGGACAGCTGTGAGGTCACAGTGGAGATGCGACGGGGTAGAGCGGTGGTCGGTGCGGACGGGCTTGCCTGGGGTGAGCTGGTGGAGGGCGGGGAGCTGCGGGTGGCCAGGGGCCCACGCCTCGACTTCTGCGAGCCCCCGGGAACCTCGGGATTCTTCTCCAGATTGCGGTCGAAGACGGGGTTCGCCACGGTCCTGAAGATGCCCCTGGACGCTGGCGACGAGAAGCAGGCTCAACGTCCGGTGTCCGACAATCCCCGGACCTGACCTTGCTGATCGAACTGAGGGTCGAGAACCTGGCGGTGATGGAGCGGGCCGGTTGCGGGTTCGGCCCTGGTCTCAATGCCATCACCGGTGAGACCGGAGCCGGCAAGTCGGTCCTCCTGGCGGCGCTCTCTCTGGCGCTCGGCGGCCGCGCCGACCCCTCTCTCTTGCGGTCGGGGTGCGACCGGGCCCAGGCCCATGCTGTCTTCTCGGAGGCTCCCACCCCGGGGCTGGCCCTCCTCGAGAGCTTGGGAGTGGAGCCGAGCGACGTCCTGGTCCTGGGGCGCGAGCTGCTGGCTTCGGGACGCAGCACCGCCCGCGTGAATGGACAAGTGGTCCCGGTGGCCACGATCCGGGAGCTTGGGGACGCCCTGTTGGAGGTGCATGGCCAGGGGGCCTCATCGCGGTGGCTGAGGGAGCCCGAGCAGCGGCAGGGGCTGGACGGCTTCGGCGGGGATGCGTTGTTGGAGGCCAGGGAGGAGGTGGGCCGGCTCTTCGACCGTCGCCAGGCCGCCGCCTCGGAGCTGGTCCGGCTGCGGGAACTGCAAGCCACCGAGAACCTCGAGCTGGAGCGGGCGGCGCAGGACTTGGAGGAGCTGGCCGCGGCCGGGATCACCGAAGGCGAGGATCGGGAGCTGCTGGCGGAGAGGGACCGCCTCGCCCACTCAGCGCGTCTGCGGGAGGCTGCCGAGCAGCTCCGGCTGGCGGCTGGGGGAGGCGACCTCGACTCCTCTGGTCCCAGCCTGCCGGCCGCCGTGCAGCTGGCCCGTGCGGTGGCCGGGATCGACCCGGAGCTGGATCGCGCGGCGGCCCAGGTGGAGGAGGTGGTCACGGTGCTGCAGGAGTTGGTGCTGCAGCTGGGGTCGTACCTGGACCACCTGCCGGACGACGCCCGGCGGCTGGGCGAGGTGGAGGAGCGGCTGGCGCTGCTGGAGCGGCTGGCGCGCCGCCACGGTGGCTCGCTGGCAGCGGCCATCAGCCGCCGCGAGGCGGCCGCCCTGCTGGTGGCGGACCAGGGCGGGTTGGACGGTCGGGTCCGCCGTCTGGAGGAGGAGCTGGAGCGGTCGGAGCTGCTCCTCGCTCAGGCCTGCGGAGACCTGTCGGCCGCCCGAGAGGCGGCCGCTCGGGAGCTGGAGTCCGCGGTGACCTCAGACCTGAGGCAGATGCTCATGCCCCATGCCCGCTTCTCCATCCGTGTCTGGCGGCAGCCCGATCCGGCCGGCGTCGAGGGCCCTGACGGGGTCCCGGTCGAGTGCTTCCGGGACGGTTGGGACCACGTCTCCTTCGAGCTGGCCGCCAACCGCGGCGACCAGCCGCGCGCGCTCCGGGATTCCGCCTCCGGGGGGGAGCTCTCGCGGGTGGCTCTGGCCCTGCTTTCCCATCTGAGCCGCCGCTCCGGGGTCGGCTCCGTGGTCTTCGACGAGATCGACCAGGGGTTGGGAGGTGAGGCCGCCAACCGGGTCGGTGACCTGCTTCGCCAGGTGGCGGTGAGCCGTCAGGTCATCTGCGTCACCCATCTGGCCCCGATCGCCGCCAGGGCCTCGGCCCACCTGTTGGTGTGGAAGTCGGAGGACCCCTCCAGCGTGCACAGCCAGGTGGCCAGCCTGGACCACGACCAGCGGATCCTGGAGCTGGGCCGACTGATGGCTGGTGAGGCGACCCCCGGCATCGCCAGACTCCATGCTGCGGAACTGCTGGCCGCGGTTGCGGAGAAAGGGCTGTGAGTCCTGGTGACGACCTGGTCCGCCTGGACGGCCTGGGGGAGATGGTGGCCCGGGCCCAGCGGGGCGACCTCGACCTCAGCGAGGTCAGCCTGTCGGACCTCAGCCGCGGACTGAGAGAGCGCGTGCTCGACCGCTCCCAGGAGCTGGACCTGCTCTGGGCAGCAGAATCCCTGCAACTGCTCACCCGGCTGCTGGAGCTGAAGATGGGGCGGCGGATGGATGACCTCAGCGAGGACAGCTTGACCGCGCCCGAGACCGCCTTCGAGGATGCCGATCCCGGGGCTCGCCTGGAGGAGTACCGGATGTTCAGAGCCGCGGCCGGAGTCCTGCTGGCGGATGCCAGCGCCGGGCCCCGGGCCTTCCTGCGAGTGCTGGGCCTGCCCGTGGAGCCGCGGCCCTCGTTGCGTCTGACCCCGGAGCAGCTCGCTCTCGCCTTCGGGGAGCTGCTGGCGCGGTTGCCGGACGCGGAAGAGGTGCGCCTTACGATGCCCACGTACACCGTTGAAGAGAAGGTGGTCGAGCTCAGGGAGCTGCTCCGGGAGCGAGGCACCCTGCACTTCGACGACGTGTTCGCCTCGGCCCGGGACCGCATGGAGGCGGTGGCCCTCTTCCTGGCGCTGCTGGAACTGGTATGGAACGGGGAAGCCGACTGCAACCAGGAGTCTGTCACCGCCCCGATCGTGGTCGCGAGGGTCGCTGGTGGCTGAGGCGGGAGCCGAGGTCGAGCGCCTCTCCCAGGCGCTGCTGGCGGTGCTGTTCGTGCGTGCGGAGCCGATCTCCGTGGCCGAACTGGGGCGGACCCTGGAGGTGGGCCAGGATCGGGTGGTCGAGGTCGCGGCGATCGCCGCGGTCCTGCTGGAGGGCACTGGGCTCATGCTCCAGGACCACCTGGGCGAGCTGCAGCTGGTGAGCCACCCGGCGGCCGCCTGGGCAGTGGAGCGGGCGGTGCGCCCCGAGGTGGCGAGCCGCCTGTCGCGACCGGCGCTGGAGACCCTCGCGATCGTCGCCTACCGCCAGCCGATCTCCAGGGCCGCGATCGAGGCCATCCGGGGGGTCAACTGTGATGCCGTCCTGGAGCGCCTGCAGCGCCATGACCTGGTGGCCGAGGTGGGGCGGTCGGATGGCCCGGGCCGAGCCCGGCTGTTCGGCACCACCATGCACTTCCTGCAGGTGGTGGGAGTCGCGCGCACCGAGGACCTGCCTCCCCTGCCGTCGGCGGGTGAGGACGGATGGTTGACCAGAGCCGCAGAGGCGGGATCGACCGATGCCCGCTGAGCGCCTGGGCCGGTTCCTGGCCAGGTCCGGGATCGCCTCGCGACGGGCGGCGGACCGCTTGCTGGCGGAGGGGCGGGTCGCCGTCAACGGGCAGACCGCACCCCCCCATGGGATGCTGGTGGACCCCAGTCGGGACCGGGTGACAGTGGATGGAGCGGCGGTTGCGGCCGAGCCGCCACCCCGGCGCTACCTGGCGCTCAACAAGCCGGCCGGGGTCGTCTCCACGGTTCGCGACCCAGGCGGGCGGCCGACGGTGCTGGACTTCGCCACCGAGGCTCGGGGCCTGTTCCCCGTGGGTCGGCTCGACATCGACTCCCGCGGTCTGATCCTGCTCACCGACGATGGAGACCTGGCGATGCGTCTCACCCATCCGCGCTACGGCGTGCCCAAGACCTACCGGCTCACCGTCCCCGGGCCGGTCGCATCGCGTCAGGTGGAGCAGCTGCGGGCGGGCCCGGTGCTGGATGACGGGCCCACCCACCCGATTTCGATCAAGGTGTCCAGACAGAGCTCCCGGCGGACGATTCTGGAGGTCGTGATCGCCGAAGGCAGACATCGGGAGGTGCGCCGGATGTGCTCCGTGGTCGGGATCCCACTCACCGACCTGGTCAGGGTTGAGGTCGCGGGAGTCCGGCTGGGCACCCAGCCGGAGGGCTCGGTCCGCGAGCTCAGCCGGGCCGAGGTGCGGCGGCTTCGGGAGCTGGTGCACCTGTGAGCGGGGGTGGTGCGGTCGTCACCATCGACGGACCCGCCGGGGTGGGCAAGTCCACCGTGGGCCGGCAGGTGGCGCGGAGCCTGGAGCTCCCCTTCCTGGACACCGGCATCTTCTACCGCGCGCTCACCGTGGCGGCCGCCCGGGCGGGCCTGCGACCAGACGATGAGTCTGGGCTGGCGGCCCTGGCGCAGGCGTTTGAGGTCGAGGTGAACACCGATCCGGAGGCACAGGGCTGGCGCGCCATGGTCGACGGCTCTCCGCTGGACCTGGAGCTCTGGGACCCGCAGCTGTCCTTGCGGCTGGCTCTGGCGGCAGGCCTGGGGCCGGTCCGGGCCGCGCTGCTGGAGCGCCAGCGAGAGGCCGGCGGCGGCGGCGTGGTGGCGGTCGGACGGGACACCGGCACCGTGGTATTCCCCGCCGCTGACCGCAAGTTCTACCTGGACGCTCCGCCATGGGTGCGGCTGGAGCGACGCCGCCAGGAGCTGGACCGGCGCGGGCTGCCCACCTCCGACGCTCTCCTGGCGGAGGAGGTGGTGGCTCGGGACCAGAGCGACAGCCGCCGCCCCAACGCGCCGCTGGCGGTGCCGGAAGGAGCCCTGGTCATCGACACCGGATCGATCTCCGCCACCGAGGTGGTCGCCCTGGTGCTGGCTGCCTGCGGTGACCTGAACCCGGGCCACGGCTGATCACGGCTGGTCTCTAAGGTAGGTGCAGCTCATGATCTCCTCCAACCAGTCGGCTCCGACCTATGTCTCCTTTGATCTGGAGACCACCGGGTTGTCCGCCAAGTCCGACCGGATCATCGAGATCGGGGCGGTGAAGTTCGATCAGGCTGGGGTGCTCGACTCCTACTCGACCCTGGTCGACCCTGGTCAGCCCATCCCCCTGGTGGTCCAACGCCTCTGTGGGTTGCGCGACTCGGACCTGACCGGCCAGCCGGTGCCGGCGGAGGCCGTGGCGGAGCTGGCCATGTTCTGTGAGGGCAGCCTGCTGGTGGGCCACGGGGTCTCCTTCGATGTCGCCTTCTGTGCCGAGGTGCTGCCGGAGGCCTTCGCGCATCGGGCGGCGATCGACACCTCCGAGCTCGCCCGGGTCTTCATGCCCGAGGCGCCGAGCCACAGTCTGGAGGAGTTGAGTCGCAGCCTTGAGCTGATGCACGACCGTCCTCATCGGGCGCTCTCCGATGCCGAGGCTACCCGGCTGCTGTTGTGGCGGCTGGTGGAGCTGGCCGTGGACCTGCCCAAAGAGCTGCAGCAGCAGGTTGTGGATCTCTGCCGCGATGGAGCCTGGATCGCGGGCCAGTTCATGGCGGCGCAGCTGGAGGCCAACCCCCGGCGCCCGGCGGAGCGGCGGACCGCCACCGGTACACCACCCCGCAGGGGTCGACCCGGCCCCGAGGCCGCTCCCCCAGGGGAGCTCGATCTGGGCTTCGTCCACGACGCCTTCGACCCCGGTGGCCTGCTGGCGTCCGCCAATCCTGAGTTCGAGCTCCGAGAGGAGCAGCAGCAGATGGCGCTGGCGGTGACCCAGGCCTTCCAGCGCGAGCAGGAGCTGCTGGTGGAGGCGGGGACCGGGGTTGGCAAGTCGCTGGCCTACCTCTTGCCGGCTCGCGAGTGGGCGGCCAGGCGGGGGGAGCGGGTGGTGATCTCCACCCACACGATCACCCTGCAGGAGCAGCTGCTGCACCAGGACCTACCCAAGCTGGAGGAGGCTCGACCGCTGCCGGTCTCGGCCGCGGTGCTCAAGGGGCGGGGCAACTACCTTAGCCTGAGGCGCCTGGAGCGCTGGCTTCGGGCGAGCCCAGCCGGCGGCCGTCTCAAGGATGCCGACGAGCTCCGCTTCAAGGTCCGGATCCTGGTCTGGTCCAGGCAGACCAGAACCGGTGATCGCAGTGAACTTCGCCTGGCGGGCAGGGACCCGGAGTTCTGGGAGCGGGTTGGGTCCAACGTGGACGACTGCCTGGGGCCGGCCTGCCACAACTGGCGAGACCGGCGTTGCTTCATGGCCAGGGCTCGGCTGGAGGCCAGGGAAGCGGACCTGGTGATCGTCAACCATGCGCTCTTGCTCACCGACGCCGACAGTGGAGGAGCGGTGCTCCCGGAGTTCCATCGCCTGATCGTGGACGAGGCTCACCATCTGGAAGAGGCCGCCACCCAGGCCCAGGGCAAACGCCTCACGCTGGGCTCGGTGGTGGCGGTCGTCGACCGTCTTCCCGCCCTGGGGGAGGTGGAACTCACCGAGAAGCTCCAGGCTGCCCGGCAGACCGCGGTCGCCGCCTTCGGCGACCTCCGGACTTTGACCGGCGGGGAGCCGGGCCGGGGCTATGCCCAGGCCATTGTGAACCCAAAGCTGGCTCAGCACGCGAGCTGGCCGCGCGCCGCCAAGTCCCTGCAGAGGATGGCGCGCGCCCTGGATGCGGCGAGTGCCGGGCTGCGGCGAGCCGGCGAGGAAAAGTCGATTGCGGGGTCGCTCTTTCCTCAGCCCGACAACGCCGCTAGAGAATGTCTGCTGGCGGGCGAGGCTCTGAACGGCATGGCTCGCCTCTGCGCCGCCGCTCTGGGGGCCGCTGCCGAGGAGGAGCCGGGTCCCCAGGTGGTGTGGGTCGAGGTGGAGCGAGGCGACCGAGCCGTGCTGCGCACGGCTCCGGTCGAGGTGGCGATGTCGTTGCGCGCAAACCTGTTCGACCAGTGCCAGACGGTGGTGCTGACCTCGGCCACCCTGGCGGTGGCGGGATCGTTCCGGTACATCCGCGACCGTCTGGGAGTCGGCGGCGCCGAGGAGTTGGTGCTCGACTCCCCGTTCGACTACCACCATCAATCCCTGTGCTGCCTGCCCCGCGGGATTCCCGGTCAGGGCGATCCCCGGCACGCTTCGGTGGTGGCCCGGATGGTGGGCGAGTTGGCCGAGGCCCTGGGGGGTAGGACCCTGGTGCTCTTCACCGGCTATCAGGCGCTGCGCGAGGTCCATCAACAGCTGCGCGGACGGCTGCAGAACAAGGGGATAGTGGTCTTGGGTCAGGGCCTGGACGGGACCCGCAACCAGTTGCTGCGCAATTTCCGCCAGCATGGCAGGACCGTGCTGCTGGGCACCAACAGCTTCTGGGAGGGCATCGATCTGCCCGGAGACGTTCTGCAGTGCGTCGTGATCGACAAGCTGCCCTTCCCGGTGCCCACCGACCCCATCTTCCAGGCTCGCTCTCGGGGCCTGTCGGACTCCTTCTCCCGCCTCTCGCTGCCGGAGGCGGTGCTGCGCCTGAAGCAGGGCTTCGGCCGGCTGGTCCGAGGTCACGGCGACCGCGGGGCGGTGGTCATCTGCGACCCTCGCATTCTGGAGAAGAGCTACGGGGAGAGCTTCGTCGCCGCCCTGCCCCATGCCACATTCAACTACGATCCGGTGGATGAGGTGGCCGGGGTGGTGAGCGCCTTTGTGGCTAGGGCGGAGGTGCCAGGTGGTGGCTGACCGGGACCAGGTGCGGCCTCTGCGCGTCTCCTTGGTCCAGCAGGCCCCGCGCCTGGGCGACCTGCGACACAACCTGGAGGCAACCGCTGACCGGCTCGCCGAGGAGTCGCGGGCCGGCCAGGACCTGGTGCTGTTCTCTGAGCTCAGCCTCTGCGGGTACTTCCTGAAGGATCTGGTGCCGGAGACGGCGCTGCGGCTGGACGGACCGGAGCTGGCGCGGTTGGCGCGAGCCGCCGGCCGCGCCCAGGCGGTGGTGGGGGCGGTCGTGGAGTCTCGCGACCACCTCTTCTTCAACTCCGCGGTGATCCTGGGCTCGGAGGGGGTCAGCCACGTTCACCGCAAGGTCTACCTCCCCACCTATGGGATGTTCGACGAGCAGCGTTACCTGGCGACCGGGTCCCAGGTCCAGGCGATCGACCTGCAGTTTCGCGAGGCCGGAACCTGGCGGGTTGGGACGCTCATCTGTGAGGACCTGTGGCATCCCACCCTCCCCTACATCCTCAGCCGCCAGGGGGTGGACTTGATCGTCTGCCCGTCGGCCAGCCCCGGTCGGGGGGTGTCCGCCGGTGACCTGGAGCTGGGGACCGCGACCCTGTGGGCCGCGATGCTGCGAACGTACTCAGCCCTCTTCACCACCTTTCTCGCCTACTGCAACCGGGTGGGATTCGAAGACGGCCAATACTTCTGGGGCGGGAGCTCGCTGCACGGGCCGGAGGGGGAGACCCTCGCTGGCCCCGCCTCCGACCAGGCCGAAGTCACCCGGGTCGAGCTGGACCGACGTCTGCTGCGGCAGGCCCGGATCGCCTACCCGCTGCTGCGGGATGAGCGGGTGGAGATTCTGCGCGCGTTCCTGGGGAGCGCGGGTGACTGAGCTGGAGATCAACCCGGAGCTGGTGCGCCGGATCCTGAAGGCCTTCATTCGTGACGAGGTGCTCAAGGTGGGCGCCCTGGGGGTGGTGGTGGCGGTCTCGGGCGGGATCGACTCCGCGCTCGCCTACTGGCTGGCGGTGGAGGCGCTGGGGCCAAAGGCGGTCCACGGCGTCGCCATGCCGTACCGCCAGAGCTCGAGCGACAGCCTGGGCGACGCCCAGCTGGTGGCCGACGCCCTCGGGACTCAGCTGCAGGTGGTGGATATCACCCCTCAGATCGACGCCTACTTCGAGGCCCGCCCGACCGACGACCAGACCAGGCGGGGCAACAAGATGGCCCGGGAGAGGATGGCGGTGGTGTACGACATCTCCCAGGACCACTCCATGCTGGTCCTGGGCACCTCCAACAAGTCTGAGCTGCTGCTGGGCTACGGCACGCTCTTTGGCGACATGGCGCATGCCCTGAACCCGCTCGGGGATCTCTACAAGACCCAGCTCTACCAGCTGGCCGATCATCTCCAGCTGCCTCCCAAGCTGCTGGCCAAGCGCCCCTCCGCCGACCTCTTCGAAGGCCAGCTCGACGAGGACGACCTGGGCTTCACCTATGCTCAGGCCGACCTCGTCCTCTACCACCTGGTGGACCGGCGCGAGCCGCCGGATCAACTCCTGGAGCTGGGCCTGCCATCCGGGGTGGTGCAGGCAGTGCTGCAGCGGGTGCGCCGCAACCAGTTCAAGCGGCGGCCTCCGCTGATCGCCAAGCTGTCCTCCCGCACCATCGAGATTGACTTCCGGTATCCCCGGGACTGGGGCCACTGAGCGAGGTGGGCACCCTGCATGTGGTGGCCACGCCGATCGGGAACCGCGGTGACCTCTCGCCGCGCGCGGCCGAGATACTGAGGCAGTCGCCGGTGGTGGTGGCCGAGGACACCCGCCACAGCGGCAGGCTGCTGGCCGCGATCGGGGCTCATCCCCGTTACATCTCCCTGCCGGGGGAGCAGGAGGCGCAGCGCATCGCAAGGGTCCTGGATGCACTCCAGGAGGGCGACGTGGCCCTGATCTCGGACGCCGGCATGCCCGCGGTCTCCGACCCCGGACGCGAGGTGGTCGACGCCGCCCGCCGGGCCGGCTTCACCGTGCTGGCGGTCCCGGGCCCCTCCGCGGCGGTGGCTGCGGTCGCCGCCAGCGGGCTGCGCGCGGACCGATTCACCTTCCTGGGCTTCCCCCCCCGGCAGCGGAGCAAGGTGCTGCGCCTGCTGGATGCGGCCGGAGCGTTCGCCGTGGTCTTCTACGAGTCACCGCATCGCCTGGCGACCACGTTGGAGTGGCTGGCGGAGCCGTTGGGTGGAAGGCGGCTGGCGGTCGCCCGGGAGATCTCCAAGCTCCATGAGACCTGGTACCTGGGCACCGCCGCCCAGCTGGCGCGGGGCTTTCGGGAGGAGCCCCCGCTGGGTGAGTGCACGGTGGTGGTGGAGAGCCCGCCTCGGGCTCGGGCCACCCGAGCACAAGATGGCTGATCTGGCCCTGGTCGACGCCCACTGCCATCTGGACGAGATGGCCCGCCGGGGTGTGTCGGTGGTGGACGCCCTGGCCCGAGCCCACCGCGCGGGGGTGCACCAGGTGGTGACCAGCGGGGATGGTTTGACCGACAGCCAGGAGGCTTCAAGGCTGGCGGATCTCCATCCCGAGGTCTTCTTCACGGTGGGCTGGCACCCCATCAACCCCCGACCTCCGACCGACTCCGAGGTGGAGGATCTGCGCCAGCTGTTGAGCCATCCCAAGGCTGTCGCGGTGGGCGAGATCGGGCTCGACTATCTGCTCCGGCCCGGACACCTGGAGACTCCGCGGGCAATCCAGCGGGAGATGTTCTCCTCCATGCTGGCGCTGGCCCAGGAGGTGGGCCGGCCAGTGGTCGCCCACCTGCGCCACGCTCACCAGGAGTTGCTGGAGCTCATCGACTCCGGGCCCACGGTCCCGGTGATGCTGCACTGCTTCAGCGGTGATTCTGGGTTCGCCGAGGAGGCGAGCCGGCGCGGGCTCCTGTGCTCGTTCGCCGGGAATCTGACCTTCCGCTCCGCCCACGATCTCAGGGCCGCTCTGAAGGTGGTGCCCACCGACCTGCTGCTGCTGGAGACCGACAGCCCGTTCCTGGCTCCCGAACCCCACCGGGGATCGGTATGCGAGCCCGCCCTGGTGGCCGCCACCGCCAGCCGTGCGGCGATCGAGCGCGGGGAGTGCCTGGACACCCTGGCCGAGGCCGCCACTCGCAACACCCGGGGATTCTTCCAGCTGCCCGCTCCTTGAGCGCCCCCGACCTCTGCCGAGGCGCGACCGCGCGGGCGGTCGCGCGCCGCTTTCGGGTGGGGCCGCAGCACCATCTGGGCCAGAACTTCCTGGTCGACCAGGAGGTCAGGGATGCCATCGTCGCCACCCTTGATCCCGGGCTTCCGGTGCTGGAGATCGGGTGCGGCCTGGGAGCGCTCAGCCAGGGGCTGCTGAGGCAGGGATTCCAGCTGACCGGGGTGGAGATCGACTCGAACTGCGTGGCGGCGCTGCGCCTGCTTCAAGCCGACCACCCGGAGTTCCGGGTGGTGGAGGCGGATGCCCTGCGGGTGGCCCCAGACGAGCTCGGTGTGACCGAGCCGTACCAGGTGGTGGCCAATCTGCCCTACCAGATAACCGGGGCCATCCTGCCCCGCCTGATGGAGTGGACGCCGCCGCCGGTCGCGTGCCACCTGCTGGTCCAGCGCGAGGTCGCCCAGCGGCTCACCGCCGGGCTGGGGGACTGGTCGCTGGCCACCTTGGGGCTGAGGCTGGTGGCCACGGTTGGCCTGGACTTCGACGTCGAGCCGGTCAGCTTCTGGCCGCAGCCGAAGGTGCGCAGCTCGCTGATCCATCTGCGACCCCGCTCGGACGGGCATCCGGAGCGGCTGGGTGAGCTGATGAGACTCGCCCAGCCGATGTTTCAGATGCGGCGCAAGCAGATCCACCATGGCTTGGCTCGGGCCTTAGGGGTCGACTCCGCGAGAGCCACCGAGCTCCTTCGCGGGGCGGGGATAGATCCATCACGGCGACCCGGCAGCCTGGGCGTGGAGGAGTGGCTGACTCTGCTCCGAGAGCTCGGCGCCCCCCCTCCCGGATGATATATTCGCCGTCATGACGGCTGTGGGCCAGCAGGTCACTGAGGCTCTGCCGCCGACCTCCACCGGCCCCTCCGGCTTTCGGGACACCCTTCGCAACCGGGACTTCCGACTGCTCTGGGGCGCCCAGGTGGCGGCTCAGCTGGGGGACAAGTTCTTCGCCTTCTCCCTGCTGCTCTCGATCTACTCGCTGACCCACCTCTACCTGAGCGACGCTGCCCTGCTGCTGGCGTACACCATCCCCGCCGTCTTCTTGTCGGTGCCGGCCGGGATCTTCGCGGATCGCTACGACAAGAAGACCCTCATGATCTGGACCAATCTCAGCCGGGGCGTGATGGTACTCGGGGTCCCCGCGCTGGAGCTGACCGGAGTGGCCCAGCATCAGGTTCTTCCCCTCTACGCGATCACTCTGGTGTTCGCCGGGGTCGGCCAGCTGTTTGCGCCCGCAGAGGCGGCCAGCATCCCCAGTCTGGTCAAGCGCAACCAGCTCTCGGCGGCGACGTCCCTGTTCACCGTGACCATCGTCATGACCATAGTGATCTCGGTGCCGCTGGCATCGATCGCTCAGCGGCTCCTGGGTCTGGAGGGGCCTTATTACTTCGGCTCGGGGCTGTTCATGGCGGCCGGGGGGGCCATCTGGCTGATCCGCTCCAGGTTGGCGGCGGTCAAGCCCGAAGGTGACCTCATCGCCGAGGCCACCGGTGGGTCGTTCCGGGAGGTGACCGAGGTCCTGGTGGTGATCCGCGACAGTGAGGTGCTGCCCTTCGCCTTCGGCATGCTGACCCTGGCTCTGGTGATCGTCTTCACGATCTTCGCCCTCTCGGCCGGCTACATGCAGCACGTGCTCCTGCAGTCGCCCCAGAACAGCTACATCCTGCTGATCCCCGCCACCTTTGGCATGGTGCTGACTGGCATGGTGGTCAGCCGCCGAGGCACCGGCCACCACGGAGTGCGCAGCGTGGTCTACGGGCTGGTGCTGGCCGGGGTGGCGATGCTGGTCCTGGGCATCCTGCCCCCGATCCTGGCCCGGCTCCGGCTGGACGCCAGCCTGGTGCCGCTGGCGATCGGGCTGGCCATACTCTTCGGGGCGGGACTGGGGTCGGTGCTGATCCCCTCTTTGGTGCTGATCCAGGAGGCGACCGAGGAATCGACCAGGGGCCGGATCTTCGGCGGGGCGTTTCTGGTGATCAACCTGGCGATCGCCCTGCCCCTGCTGGTCGCCGGTGCGGTGGCGGATGTGGTCGGCGCCAGTGATGTCATCGCCTTCATGGGTCTTTGCCTGGTTGCGACCGGTGCCGTAGCTCAGTTCAGATCCTGGGGGAGGGGAGGGGGCCGCGGGCCGGGACCCTCGGTTACGGTTCCGTAGCGAGTTGTGGCGGTTTGTCGGCGGGATGAGAGCTTCCGGCCCCGCTCCAGTTCAATTGCCGCATGCGAGCTGTAGTCACCTGTGAAGGATGTGGATTTCGGCAGGAGGTGGCTCGGGAGATCGTCCGGCCGAGCACCTTTCACCTCATCTGCCACCGGTGCGAGCAGAGCCTGGTGGTCAGCGTCACCGAGGCCGACCTCCGGACCGCCGCAGCCATGCTTCGGTCCCGCGCACCGATCGGCTGAGCGCGGAGCTCAGACCGCCCAGCGCGAAAGGCCCTGAGGCACCTCCTCTCTTCCCGGCAGGGTAGCCGCGATGGTCATCTCCTCACCCCCGAAGGCGAGTGGGAGCTGGCGGGCCAGGGGTAGCAGCCGGCCGGTCTTGGCGCGCTGGCTGAGCCGCGCCCGCCGGTCCGGGTCCTCCGCCGAGCAGCGCACGCTGCAATACTTGGCGGTCTGCTTCTTGACCAGGTTTGGGCACCCCGAACGGGCGCAGATTCGGAGCGCTGGAGAGGACCTGCGGGTGGCTGGCACGGGGCCATCTTAGACCCCCTCTGGGGGCCGGTGTCAATGGCGAAAAGCCCCAACAGAAGCCGGGATTTTGCACAACGAGATCGGCTTTGGAGTTGTGCCCTGTTTCCCCATCTCGGGGTGTGGACAACCTTTCCATCGCGCTTCTGGGACACGTGACAAATGCGTCACAATTTCGGGTCCACAGCGATCCAACTGGGGGGCAGCCGGGGTCTGGGCGACCCCGGCCCCACCCAATCCATGGTGGTGGGTGGTGGTCACCAGCCCTCAGCCGGCGAGCGCCGGCTGAGCAGTCCGGCAGCCCCGCGCGTGGGCACGCCGGGAGCCGAACCTGGGGTCCTGGAGATGTCCGAGTGGGCCCTTGGCCAAACCGCCGGCGCGGAGCGCCTGTCGGGGGCCACAGAGGGACCACTCGGGGAGGCAGGTTCCAGCGGGCGCCACCTCCACTTCGCCGCCACCGCGGTCAGGGGCCGTCGGTGCGGCGGTCGGCTGCGCTGCGGGCGGTGGCTCTGGACGGGCGGTTGAGGGGGCCGATCTGGGCCGGGCCGTGGCGCCCAGCACCGGGCCGTGAGTACGCGGGGTGGGGCGGAGAGATCGTCCCGTGACGGTGGCTGGCGGCCGGACCGGGCCGGCGTGGGCGCTTACCACCGACAGGTGCTGCCAACTCCCTTGAGCCGCGCCGCATCGTAGACCAAGCGGGCGGCGGCAGCGTCCTCCACACCCAGGCCGGTGGACTTGAACACCGTGATCTGCTCGGCTGCCGTGCGTCCGCGCTGCGGATCCGCTATCACCTCGCCCAGCTCGGTGACGGACAGGGGATCTCGGCCGTGGAGTTCCTTGGCACCGGCCGGGGGCGGACTGGTGACGGCGCCTCGCCACTCCACGAAGATCCTGCCGGCGGCGATGGTGTCGGCATCGAGTTCGGCTCCGGTCCCGACCGAGACCACGTGGCATCCCGGGCTAAGCCACTGGTGCTTCACGATCGGGGAGTCGGCGCCGGTACAGCAGACCACCACATCTGCCATCGTGACCGCCGCTTCGAAGGTCGGCATCACGCGACATCGTGGGTACTCCGCGGCCAGTGACTCGGCCCGGTCGGGGTGGCGGGCCGCAAGCCGGATTTCTGTGAATTCCCGAATGGGGGCGACCGCGTCCAGGTGGGTCCGGGCTTGGACTCCGGCTCCCAGAATGGCCAGGATTCGGGACTCCGCCCGACTCAGCAGCGCAACCGAGAGCGCCGAGACGGCGGACGTACGCCGGCCCGTGATCGGTTCGGCATTCATGAGACACAGCAGCCGGCCATCCTCGTCATCGAAGAGGGCCACCACGCCCTGGTGGGAGGCTCTGCCGAGCTCGTGGTTGCCGGGGAATATGGAGATAAGCTTGGTGGAGAGGGCGACCCCCGGTAGGTACGCCGGCATGGCTGCCAGCAGACCACCCGAGGTGCTGGCCGCGACCCGGGGCGGGGCAACGGCGGAGCCTGCGCTGTAGCTTCGCAAGGCTCCGGCCATCGCCTCGACCAGGGCGCTTCCCACCAGCAGGCTCTCGACCTCGGCTCCGCTCAGCAGGAGAACCTGCTCCTCATCACCTATCGGCTCACGTCCGGTCACGGTGGTTCTCCTGACAGGGGGGCTGGTCGCGCCGGATATCTTCGTCGATCTCAACCCGGCACTGCCACGGCCACAGCGCCTCTCCCGATCGATGCGGGAGCCAATGAAGGTCGGCTTCGGCCACATCGGGCCGCGGACCTCGCGCCAGCCTTCGATGGTCTCGATCAGGCGGAGCTTGAGTTCCAGGTCGTGATAGAGAGCCCCGAGAGCCCATGGATGATCACGCAGCGCATCGACCCGACGTCTTGGCTTGTCGGTCACCCAGGGTGGGGAGCACCTGCTCCAGCTGCCTGCCCAGCGCTGACGGCCACTCCCGGACCGCTGCTCCGGTCCCCATCGATTCGGCCAGGGTCGCTGTGGTGGCGGGGCCGGTCTCCGCCGGGCCACAGTCATGGGCGGACATGCGGGCATCCACGCGACCGTCCGGGCCGGGGGGCCACTGTGCGACACTGTCCATCGACGTTGTCGGGACATATTGAGAGATCGCACATGAACTCAAGGACGTACTTCTTGGTCGCGTCGGGCTCAGCCTCTGCCGCGGTGATGGTGGCGGCCATTGCGGCGGTTGGGTTCCGTCTGGGGGGCGTGGGGTGGCCACAGGTTGCGGCGTTGCTCGTTGCCTGTGCGCTGATCTTCGCTTCCGGGATCGGCATCGGTATGGGGCGGAGGACCTCGAAAGCTCGGACCTGAGTGGAGTCGGCTCAGCACGCCTCCCAGCCCTGATTGCCGGGCCCCCAAACACGTGACGTTGTGCGTGAGGTGCCCGGGCGTTCGATCCCCACGTGGAGCGGACGCGGTACGGTCGCCCACCTTGTCCGCTGCCGCGGTTGGGAGAGAAACCAACGCTGGAGCGCCTGCGCCCCGTACAGCTGTGGAGAACGGCCGGCCTTCGGTAGTCCTGGCAAAGGCCACATTGCCGGGGCGGTTGTCCTCGTCGGTGAGTCGACGATGGTGGGCGCACCAGGAGTCGAACCTGGGGCCTCTACCGTGTCAGGGTAGGCCTTTGCCAGGTCGTCGAACAACCGTCCGGTTTGCAGTCAATAGCAGCGCTTTTCTCGCAAAGCCGCTTCTGAGGAGCGCTACCCATGCTGGTCGAGTAGCGTCTGTTAGAGCGTTACCCAACGTGAGAGTACAGCTCTAAGCACGACCGTCGCGATGCTGCGGGGGCTGGGTCCGGAAGTCTACACGGAAGGTGCCCAGGTACGACGTGGGTGGTGGCCAGCGAACCAAAGCCGAATTGGCACGGTCCCTCGACGCGGGCCGGGTGACTCAGCGCTGAGTCGCCCCTTCTCGGAGCATCAGAACCTGGCCGCGATCCCGTTGCGGCCCCTCATTGCAGACGCGAAGCCCGAGTTCCCAACAGCGCTAGATCTATCGGAAGTGCCGCTCATGAGCGCCCACTACCAGGGCGCTCGAGGCGCGCGACCCCGACCTCCAGAGAATGGGGGCCTCGTGCATCGATGCGGTCTCGGTCCTACAGGGTGCGCACGGCGGTCATGAGCGCCTGGCGGTGGACGATCCGCTCCACCCACCAGTCGTCGCCCCGGCGCTGGTAGAGGACGCGGAGTTCGCCGACGCGGCACTCCAGCCACTGCGGATGTCCTCTGAGCGGATGCACGTCGAGGCTTGGATCGCCGCGCTCGATCCGGTGGAGTCCCGCCAGGGTCTGCGTGCGGTCCTCGGGAGAGAGACGGCGAAGGTCGTGGAGCGCTCGCCGAGGAAGGGCGACGGCCACAGGCCGTTAGCGACGGACGGTGGGGGAGGACTCCTCGAGCTCTGCCACCAGGGTGTCGAGCGCGGCGTCAGGGTCGGGTGCCGCCATGGCTGCTTCCACCCGATCGAGTGGCATCCCCTGAGCTGTGCCCGCAGCGAGTTCCCGGTCGGCCTCGTCGAGGTCAGGGCCGACAAGTTGAGCCAGTCGCCATGCCTCGGCTTCCTCGGGCGACTGGAGGCGTACGAGCACGTCGGCCGCAGGAGCGAGGGCGGTCTCGGGAAGCTCGTCAACTAGTCGGTGGAGCCGCGCACGATCAGCGATCACGTGCCGGATTGTACTACCGCGTAAGCGGCCCTCCTCTGCGAGTGGTAGGTTGTTGGTGCGCCTGCATCCGGTAGCTGTAATGAGGGGATCCCGCTTGTCAGCCTAGGGGGAGTGAGAGTTCCGGGTTGCTGAGGAGTTCGCGGAGAGCGCCCAGGGCGCGGGTGCGGCGGGGTGCTGAGAGAGGGTTGAAGTGGTCCTCGAGCCGGCCATCGGCGCAGCGTGAGTCTCCGGCGTCGCGAGCAGCCTTGCGGAGTTGGCGACGGGCTACTCGTTGTCTGTCAGCACCGTGAGGTCCCGTTCTGCGTACAGGCGGTGTTCCCACTCCTCGTTGATGACGATGCGGAGGCACTGCTGGAACGAGAACTCCTCCAGCTGGGGCCACCCAGGCTCCGTGCAACTCACCTCGGAAGCGAGCTGATCGTCGGTGAGCGCGTCAACGACGTTTCGGACCATCGCCTGACGCTCGTGGCGGACTGCGAGCACCTCATCGAGGGAGGGACG
>JAJYPP010000093.1 GCA_021795235.1 bacterium | reverse complement strand
CAGGCGATCGAAGCCCTGATCCGCCACCGGGAGCGGCAGAAGCAAGAGAAGGCGCTTCTCGACGAGGCTTGGGTTGACGAGGACCTGGTGTTCCCGAACTCGATCGGCGGACCCATGCAGCGCGACCACCTGGTCAAGCGTGACTTCGCCCCGTTGCTTCAGCGAGCCGGCCTGCCGGCCATTCGCTTCCACGACCTGAGACATACGGCAGCTACCCTGCTCCTGAGCGAGGGGGTGCATCCGAAGGTCGCCTCGGAGATGCTGGGACATGCCACCGTGGCGATCACCCTCGACCGCTACTCGCACGTGACCGAGACCATGCAACGCGCAGCCGCCCAGTCCATGTCCGAACTTCTTCGGGGCACCTCTGGCGGTCCGGGCACCTTCCCGGGCTCCCGCTGAGAGCTGGCGGGCATGGTCTCCCTATGTCTGGGACCATCATTCGGCTGGGGCCGCCGTTGTGGTCATGACGCCTGCGTCACGGCCAGCGCGATGGCGGGACATCGATCTGGCGGCGGGCTACCGGACCGCGGCGTAGAGCAATTGGCGGGATTGGAAAATGAGGCCCACATCGTGGCCCTGCCAACGCCGACCGCCTTGAAATAGTAGGCACCCCCATGCTGCCCCTGAGCTTCCACTACGGTCGGAGCGGAAGAGTAGAGGTTCGACAGCCTTGCACAAGCATGAGGA
The DNA here is from genome assembly GCA_021795235.1 of bacterium. Lineage (GTDB taxonomy): Bacteria > Chloroflexota > Dormibacteria > Aeolococcales > Bog-877 > AG-12. The sequence continues at coordinate 10,402 of JAJYPP010000093.1, read as the reverse complement.
AAGCACCCGATCGCAAACACAGTACCCTCCGCAAGCTTCATGGTGAAGGGTGGCGAGTACAACTGCCCAGGGCAGTCGCCCAGTCGCTCAGCAAGGCGGGATTGCGTCTGCAGCCACATGGGCGGCTGGCAACGTGAGAATGGAGGAAGGTGAGGCGCGGGGATGGCATTGGCCGGATAGGGCAGCAGGTTGGTGCTGGCCCATACCGAAAAGCCGACCCCGACAACAACCAACGCCGAGATCACGGCTATCGCCGTCTTGTGTTGGCCCATAGCAAGTGTCCCGTCTAGGACCCGCTGGAGACTCGCCCTACCACCCTGTCAGTTCCTCAGGGAACGCCAACATCCAGTAGTGGGGAAGGGCGTCACGTAGCTGTACCCAGTGCACACTGCCGGGATCTCCGGACTGCGGAACGCCGACGAGGACGCTGGCTCCATGAATCGCCAAGCGCTCCAAGCAGACTCCACACGGGCTGAGCACCCGGATGACACCTTCAACGCTCCGATGCAGGCAGACTGATGCCATGACCGGTTGCCGGATCCTGAAGGCGTCACAATAGGGCCCGACTTCATGGCAGAGCTCAACACTGGGGTTAACGGCCTCTGGAGCGGTGCCGGTCACCACCATTCCATTGCCAAGAAGCATGGCGGCTGCTCCCTGAGCCGATGGTTCCGGGAAGCGAGACCCGATGAATTCGCGACAAGCGGATACGACTCCCTGGAGATCTTCATCCGTGGGAGTCCACTCCGCGCCAATTTGCTTGATGTTCACATCATTGCCATTCCAACGCACCCTGAGGATCCTGAGACGAGGCCGAGTAGATCGTGCGCACAATAGCGGCCGAGCTTAACTGGAGTCTATTAGCTTCGAGCGCCTGGCAGCAGGGTCCTGCCAGAATAAGGCCCTTCACTAGGTGCGGTCGATTGGGTCCGATGGTCTGGTCCCTTCGTCTCGTGAATGGGTAGCTTTGTCAGCGTAGGCTTGGCGGGGGCGTGACCACTGCAGGGTGCGATGTGATGAGGAAACTGACCGTGGGTGACGACTCCAGTAGTCGGATTGCATGGACTGACCGGACAGACGAGGCCGCCTGGATTGCGGCGTGCCTACTTCCCTACGACTCGCACACGGCCACCTCGGTTGTGCCTGGGGGATTCGAGAGCTACGCGCGCCTGCTTCATCCCAGTACACGCAGGGAGGGGACATCGGGCCTACCAGAGGTTCGCTGGGCCGAGGTGTCCGCATGGAGTGGAGTGCCGATGAGCAAGGATGTCCAGTTTCATCAAATCGCCTTTCCGAGGAACGAACAGCCGGCTCCGCCGCCGTGGCATGGAGAACCCGCGCGCGGCACATTGACACTTGGCGATGCCACAGCGTTGGTTGAGATCCTAAAGCGGCATACGTCTACTCCCTCGCGATGCTGGTTCGGCGTGTGGGATGGCTACGGCGGATGGGAGAACCGGGAGACCGGATGGCCACCGAGATCTGGTTGGGAGATGCCGAAGGTGGAACTCCCTGGGCGCCGCTATCGCCTCTACGAGGGGCCCATCGAGGGCGCGTTGGCGTTCTCCGAACCCAGCTTCCAGACCCCTAACCTCTGGTGGCCCTCGGACCACAGCTGGTGTGTCGCGTCGGAGATCGACCTCAACTGGAGCTATGTGGGTGGGGCAACAGGCCTGATCCAGGATCTGCTCCATGACCGGACCCTAGAGGCGGTACCCGTGGAAACCAACGACAGCTGCGCGTTTCACCTTGCCGCAGCCGATGCTCCGATGTTCCGCGAGGCGACCGAGACGCTACAGCGGGATGGAACTGTCAGCGTCTCAACCACTCTAGGTGAGATCCAAGCCACCCTGACCGGCCGAGGTCCCCGGTCGACGCTGGCGATCTCGTGGAATCGAGTCTACGGAGGTGGCTCGGGACGGTCCACAACTACCTTGGATGGATCCGACGCGGACCTGATCGGTGCCTTTCTTGGGATGGCGCTTGAGAACTTACTGCGGAGCTGACCCCGCGCTGCTGACCGTCGGCCCGGGCCCGTGGCTGGAACCGAAGTAAGTTCGCGGCGATCGGTCCCATGATCTGCTTCTGTGATCGTAATGGCGAGACTACATGTTAACCGTGTATTTGCGCCGGAAGTGAGGTATCATCGACCGGGAACCCTGGAAGTGGGGAGTGGAGGGGACATTAATACACGCCGATGGCTACGAAGCGTTCACTTAAGGTGCTGGACCGGCTCGCGGAGGAGGGCCGTACAGCGTTTACGACTATGGAGGTGCGCTCGGCGCTCAAGCTGTCGCCTCAGGCCACCTCTAACCTGCTCAGCCGTCTCGTCGTCGAAGGTCTGGTCGATCGAGTAGCAGGAGGCCGCTTCGTTCTGCGCCCCATTGGCGCGCTCGGCACTCAAGCCGTGTGGGATGACCTGGGCTCAGCCGTTGCGGCCGCGTTCGCGGGCAATCCACACCGGATCGGCTTTCTTACAGCGCTCGACCACCACGGGTTACTGACGCGCCCCGTCCGAACCGTCCAGGCGGCGAGCTCATACCGTCCTCGCCTCAAGACGCTCTCTGGACGGCCGCTTCGAGTCGTTCACGAGGAGACAGCGACGCTTCTGGTGGCCACCGAACGCCTTGGCCCCTCGTGGGTTGCAACCGTGGAGAGGGCGCTACTTGATGTGGCTGGGCACCCATACCTTATGGGAGGATCTGGGCGGCTAGCGGAGGCTCTGGTGGCGGTAACGACCACGTCGGGCCTTGCGGAGCTTGCCCAACGGCTCGACGCAATTCCCGCCTACCGGCGCGTGGGGTCGATTTCGACAGCTCTCTCGCTCTCAGTTGGCCGCAATCTCCAGCCCCCGCCGTGGTACAGCCTCATTGAGCTCGACCCGCAGGAAAGCCACGTTGACGGCTGGGTCGACAAGTTGTGGGGGGTCGCATGGCCATATCCCGCTTCGGAGCTGGCAGCGGTGGCCGCCCAATGATTTCCAAGGGAGCCATATCCCGTCCGGACGATGGCCGGAAGCTTTCGGCTACGCTCGACACTTCGCATTGATTGGCGTAGCCACCAACTCCTCACCCCTTGGAACCGGGCCAGCGTACGAGACGACTGGAATGTAGAAGAGGTCCGTGCTATTCGCGGCCAGCACCGTAGCCGTGGGTCCGAGCCCGAGCGCTGCGAACATCTGGCCCGTCGAGGGACTACCACAATAGTTGCGGGTGGGGCCGCCGGCGATCTGTTGCACGTAGAGAACCCCAGCCATGATTTCAGCAGATATGCCGTTGGTGGCGTCGCCAGGATAGGGGAGAGACAGGGGCGTCGGACGTAGAGTCGATACGTCAAGGCGCTCTAAGTATCCCTGCATGCCTGTCGCAACTGCGACCCAGACGCCACCTCCGGTAACCTCACTGAGGTTGGGAGCAGTGACGCCAAGGATGCCGGGTTTTGTGGTGATAATCAGTGCCCCAGAAGTGGGATTGCGGGTCTGAATCGTGCCGAAGCCGTTCTCGGCTTCGGTGACGATCAACACGGTCCCGCGTGCATTATTAGTGGTAACCTGTGATCGGTCCGCCGTGCCAAGTGGGATCGTCTTGGCTACCTGTCCATCTGCAGGCGAGAGTTTGTACAAAGTTCCGCCGTCGGTAACCCAAATCCACCCACCCGCGAGTGCGGCAGTGTCCTGCCCTACTCCGCGGTTCGTCAGAAATGTGGTTCCCGTCGCTTTGAGCGTCTCCGGCTGGAAGCGAAGCACCTCGCCGCGCGCGACGTGCGCTCCGGCAGGTCCTGCCGCAGCGACCCATAGCGAGCCATTGGCGATCAGTAACTGGTCGGACGCCGCAAGACCAAAGCCGCCAAGCAGGGTCCTGGCCAGAACTTGTCCGGTAATTGGATCGATCCTCAACAGCTCGCTGTGGATCGGTGCGCCCAGAGGAGTGACCTGCTGCCATACGTAGAGGTAGTTGTCGATGAAGGCCGCGCCGGCGTCCTCCAACCCTCCCAGGAGAACGCGACCGGCGGGCTTGGGCGTCGGAGCCGGAGAGGGTTGTGCGAGGCTCTGATGAGACGGCGACGGACCGGCGGTCGGGGACCCATGTGCCGCGGGTGCCGCGCAGCCCGTCGCTGACAGGGCTAGAGCGGCGGCGGCGACCAAGGTGCCCAGGCGCAGCACGACCAGACGTCTGCCTAAGGTGCGCACTCCTGGGCAACGTGGGGCCGGAGAGCAGAGTTACGTGGCCACTTCGCGGTCCCTGCTCCGCAGTCCGTAAGTATGAGGTTCCCCGAACCGGTCGGTGCCAGGGCCTGGTGGGCTGCCTGACGAGCCTCGCGCTCGTTCCAGGTCTGACGGCATCGCTGACGGCAACGCCGACGAACTTTGGCGGACGCCAGCGGCCGATTGAGGCTCGCGCTCCTCAGATTTGAATTCGAGACGTACGTCTACGGACGCTTACGAACAAACGTGCCCGAACTGCAAAACCGCGATCCCGGGTTCGATTCCCGGAGTCGCCTCCAGCAGATTTGAGAGCAAATCGGGCCACGTGGCGGGGTATGGGGAAGGTCATCTAGGACGTTTGACCCCTAAGTTGACCCCAACCCGCGCGCGGCAGTGGGGACGCCTGGCCGCCTGAGCGGGGTGCCACGCGCGGATCACCACTCACTCGCCTTGTTCGGAACCTTCGTGATAGTGTCGGCCCCTGGGGCCGCGGTCCCAAGCGGCGTGGAGGGGTGTTCCACGAACCGTTGTGGCGGGTAACTCATCGGCGGGTCGTGGGCTAGCCTACGCGAGTCAGCCAGCCAGCCCACCGCTCGTCACTGGCTCAGAGGCGGCGGCTGGGACAGTGGAATCCGCTCCAGCACCTGCCAGCTGACGCCCAGGTCCGCGCTGCTGGCGATCACCAGCTGGGTCCCGTCCACCACCGCGACCCACCATCGGCCGCCACCCACGGTGATCTCCCCGTCGTAGCCCGCGTCGAAGGTCGCGTTCTGCCAGTCCAAGAATGGAAACCGCCGGCATATCCATCTGCGACCGACGTTGCTCGTTTCGCAGAGGCTGGGAGCCGAGGCTTGATTAGACGGTTTCGACTCTTCGGTCGTTCCCACCAACAGCGTCCTGCCAGGTGCGACAGCGACCGCCTGGCCATCGGTGGCCCCGGCCTGGTCGACGCCACCAACTGACACCTGGCCGGTGGGCACCGGGACGTAGCCACCCCCTTCCTCCAGGGTCCAGCGGGCACCGCCGTCCACACTTCCGTAGATCTCGACGGCCGGGCTGCCACTGACAGTTCCGCCAGCGTAGGTAGCTACCAGCTGGCTGCCACTCTCTGTTGCCAGCGATGCATCCCAACCCTGGTAGAAGGGATGTTTGAACCGAAGTTGGATGTGCCAGGTCCGGCCCCCGTTCGCTGTCACGGCGATGCCGGAGGGACCGGCCAACCAGCCCAGCTTCCGGTTCACGAAGTGGACGCCTGCCACGGGCAGCGGAGTGGCGATCCGCGTCAGCCGCATGCTGGGCTCGCTGATGCTGTAGAGGCCCGCGCTGGTGACCGCGTAGGCGCTCCCGGGAGATGGCGCCTGAACGCTGCAAACGGGCAGTCCAGGGACCAGTGACCAGGAAGCGCCTTGGTTCCTGGTCACCAGCAGCCCTGACGTGGTAGCCGCCACGGCCGTGGCGGCCGAGGTCCAGGCGAGCTGGTGGATTAGGAGGCTGTCAGATACGACGACCGTCTGCCAGGTTCGACCTCCGTTCGCTGTGCGCTGAATGGCTGCCCAAGAGATACCGGTGGCTGACTCGTGGTTGACCGCGACCACCCCCAGCTCGCCGCTGGCGACGGCGATGCTCACCTCCTGGTTCGCCGTGCCGCCGACGGAGCAGCCGGCGTCGATGGGCGAGGAGCTGGCCTTGGGAATGAGTGCAGAGCTCGACGGGGACGGGACTGCCCTGGTGGCCGGCGCGGGTGAACTCCCTGACGAGGCGCAGGCGCTCAGGATGGGGGCCAGAACGGTGAGCAAGATGAGGGGAAGGGCTCGGCGCACTCATGGTTAACGCGCCTCGTCCCGGTGATGTTCCGGCCGAGCTGACGCTGAAGAGGCAGTATTGACGGGACCAGACGCTTGGCCCAGAACACCTGCGGTCGGGTAGCACGGCCGTGGCTTGGAGTTGGTCTGGGCCACCGGGGCGGTGCTGCGTGCGTGTGAAGGATGCTGGACCGACGTCCCGACACCAGGAATCAACGGCACCAGATTCCCGACGACTCGAGGTCTCCCTGTGCTCCGCGGACGCTTGGGACGCACCTGCCACGGTCCGATTGAGACCGGATCGTGATGGCTGACGAGGTGGCGGAACTGACGGTCCGCGACCTCGGCGACGACAGGGCCGCCCGTGCCGCCCAACAGGCGGCCACGGGGCCGCTCTGTGGGATCACCAGGCTCGGGAGATCGGTGGTCATCCACCTCGTTGGGTGCTCCCAGAGACCGGATGCCGTGGCGGTGCCGGGACAGCTGAAGGTCACCCTCTACGGCACGGTCGCCTTGCGGGTCAGAGCCGCCGTCAACCGCTTCATCCTGCTCGACAGCGACAGCACAGCCACGCTGCCGCACCCGAGCCGGGCCGTCTGGGTCCATGAGACCGTGGAGGAGTTCCAGGCGGTCGACCGCTCGGTCGATGAGAGCCAGGAGCTGCTGCTGGCGAGGTGGGGTTCCAGGCGAAGCCCACCCACCACCGCGGATGGCCGAAACAGAGTTGCGCACCCTGAACCCGAGTCAGGTGCGGGCGTTGTGCGCTGCCGCCGCCGGGGATCGGTTCGAGGCGCTCTTCGTGGTCGCGGTCACCACCGGGTTGCGCCAAGGCGAGTTGCTCGCGCTTCGCTGGCGAGATGTTAACCTGGAGGCGGCCACGCTCCAAGTGACCGGGACTCTCACTCGCGACGGTCAGGGGCTCGCGGTCACGGCTCCCAAGACGGCGCGGTCGAGGCGCCAAGTGGTGCTCTCTCCGCCTTCGGTGGCGGCCTTGATACGGCATCGATCGCTGCAGACGGAAGAGCGTGAGAGGATGGGAGCCATCTGGGTCGATCATGCCCTGGTGTTCCCGAACGTGATCGGCGGTCCCATGCAGCGCGACCACCTGGTCCGGCGCCACTTCCTTCCCATGCTGCGCCGGGCCGGGTTGCCGACTGTGAGGTTCCGCGATCTCCGCCGTACTGCGGATACCCTGCTCCTGGGTGGTGGGGTGCACCCGAAGATCGCCGCCGAGATGCTTGGGCATACGACGGTGGCGATAACGCTAAACCGCTACTCCCACGTCACCGAGACCATGCAGCGCGAGGCAGCCCAAGTGATGGGCGCGATCATCTCCCATGCAGGTGATCTGGACGACGAAGGGAGTGGTTAGGGCCACTGGCAGAGCCCGGGAAACTGGGTGGCCGGGATGGCAAGGTGCGCAATTGATGACTGTCCATGGCGAGTATGATGATAGTATGCAGAGATCTAGGGTGACTATCACAGTTCGGCCAGAGGTTCTGGCGGCTGCCGGGGAGGCAGTCGCCCACGGTCACGCTCCCTCACTGAGCGCCTGGGTCGACCAGGCAATGGAGGAGAAGGTGAGGCGCCAAGCGCTCACGGCCCTCTTGGCGGAGATGCGGGCTGAAGCTGGGCCGGTCACCTCCGCAGAGGACGAATGGGCTCGTCAAGTCCTCGGCCTGTAGTCCTCGACGCCGGCGCCTTGATCGCCTTCCAGCGCGCTGACCGGCTCATGCTTCGCTTGGTGGAACTGGCAGTCGAGCATGACCGGGTGCTTCACGTCCCCGCTGGGGTAGTCGCTCAGGTTTGGCGCGATGGTGGCCGCCAAGTGCGGCTGGCTCGCCTGATCGGCTCCACCAGCCTTGAGGTGACTCCCCTCGACCTCGCCGAGGCACGGGCGGTCGGCGCCCTATGCGGGCTGACGAACACCGCCGACATTGTCGACTCAAGTGTGGCGTTGCTGGCCCGCCGGCTGCGCGCGACGGTCATTACCAGTGACCTACAGGACATTCGCCGACTTGATCCAGCGTTGCCAGTAGTGGCGTGCTGAGGCGCGCCGAAGACAATAAGCGCCGTACCTGAGGGTTGCGCCGTGGACCGGTAGGTCCCTGCCATCGGTCCTACGGGATAACTCTCAATACGCACGTGCGACTATGCTCTGGACCGCCCCGGTTTCGTCCGGTAAAAGGCAGCGCACACTGGCGCCCCGCGCATTTAGCCACTCTTCTCCGCCATCCGTGAGTTGGCTGGCCGGCATCTTGGCAAACCCCGCCTGGGTTGCCTCCAGAGCCGTCTCGACATCTGAGGCCACGACGATGCGCCCTGTCATGCGCTCCCGCGCTTCATCAAACAGTAATTCCTGCGCGGTAGCAAGAGCGCTGCTCACCGAGCCGATGGCGGAAGCGAGGGGAATCGAGGTCTTTCGTGAGCAATGGCGTTCCACTAGGGAAACTTGCCCGGCAGCGAGTTCACGGGGGCCAACCTCCAGTCGCACCGGAATGCCCTTGAGTTCCCACTCAATGCTGCGGCGCCCAAAGGGAATCCCAATCCGCCGGTCGAGTATCGCGCGCACCCCGGCTCGGACCAGATCACTGGTGATTGCCTCCGCTCTGTCCGCTGAGTCGCCCTCTCCGCGGACAAGAATGACCACCGCTTGCACGGGTGCTATCCGAGGTGGAATCCGCAGACCAGCGTCATCACCATGCGCCATGACTAGCGCTCCGATCAGCCGGGTTGAGGCACCCCAGGAGGTCTGCCATACGTGGCGCTGCTGTCCTGTCGAGTCCGTGAATGTGATATCGAAAGCCTTGGCGAAGTTCTGACCCAATTCGTGGCTTGTACCCATTTGCAAGGCCTTCCCGTCGCGCATCATTGACTCACAAGTCCATGTCGTGACTGCACCGGCGAAGCGCTCTTTGTCTGTCTTCCTGCCGGTCACCACTGGAATAGCGAGTTCTTTTTCGACAGTGTCCTGGTAAACTTCGGTCAGGATGCGAAGCGCGTAGACGTGTGCCTCCTGCTCACTCGCATGAGCGGTGTGGCCCTCTTGCCACAGGAACTCTGTAGTTCGCAAGAATAGACGGGGGCGCAGTTCCCAGCGCACAACATTGGCCCACTGATTGATCAGTAAAGGTAGGTCACGGTGACCGTGGATCCACCGCGCAAAGCACCCATTGATGATGGTCTCGCTGGTGGGCCGCACCACGACCGGCTCTTCTAACTTCTTGCCACCGCCGTGTGTGACCACGGCCAATTCCGGACTGAAGCCCGCCACATGCTGGGCCTCACGGTGTAGATAGGACTCTGGAATCAACAGTGGGAAGTAGGCGTTTTGAGCCCCAGTAGCCTTAATGCGAAGGTCTAGTTCTTGCTGTAGACGTTCCCATAAGGCGTATCCATAGGGGCGGATGACCATGGTGCCCCGTACCGGGCCGTTCTCCGCCAACTCAGCTTTGGCGACCACATCCTGGTACCAGCCGGGGAAGTCGTTCCGCTGGCGTCTGAGGATCGTGGGCTTGGGCGCAGCCGCTCCAGTTGCGTCGGTCATGGGCGAGATAGTACACGGCCTTGGCCCGCGGCCGGGCCTCTCTAAAGTGGTGGGCGGGGGGGCGTTGAAGGGACCGAGATCCATACAGGGGAGCCGGACGGGCCCCGGGCCGTGGGTGCCAATGGGGTAGACCACCGTGCGGCTCGCCGCCAGGGAGAGAGCCTCCAGCCATGGCCGTGGTGTCGCTTTCCAGCGTGACCCCAATTCTGATCAGAAGCACGAACAAGTTGAGCTATGGCTCAGCAAGCACCCCGGCTTCCCCTTGCATTTCATTCCGACCTCGAACTCGTGGCTCACTTTGGTGGAGCGATGGTTCCGAGACTTGGATGACAAGGCCATCCGACGCGGAGTCTTCCACTCCGTCCCTAACCTGATCGCCGCCATCGAGGGCCACCTCAACGCCAACAACGACAATCCCAGTGCCTTCGTATGGACTGCCACTGCCGACGAGATCCTGGTCAAGGTCCGCAGGGGCCGACTGGCCCTTCAGGGAATCCCCACTTAAAACCAATGCCAGTAACTTAGGGTGGTGAGAGTATCCTGATGGCTGCCGGGGTGGGCAGGGTGGGCTGGGGCCAGTGGCGATGCTCTGGGCGCTTGACAGCGAGGCTGGGCATCTTGCGGCGCACTACGCGGGGATTGGCGCGCAGGCGACGGCGGGGCAGCAGTTCTTCGAGGATCTCGTGGGTGGCATGGAGGATCTCAGCGGCCAGGCTGACCTTGTCGCCCACGGAGCGGCGAATGCTGCGGCGAGCGGCTCGCAGGGACCGGGTGAAACTCACCCGGTCAGGGTCGATGTCGCTGTTGTGAGCGGCCTGGCAGAGCAGGGCTCGAATCGCGTAGTGGACG
>JAJYPP010000092.1 GCA_021795235.1 bacterium | reverse complement strand
GCTGCCGCTGCTTGAAACGTCGCACTCCATCCACAGCCGCGTTCAGCCGCTCCACCAGGTGCAGCTTTGAGTTCAGGTCCCGGACCAACATCAGTCCGGCGTGGCCGGTGAGCGTGGGATCGTCAGCACCTCGGTGAACGGTTGGGGCGGATGCGCTACGCTTCACTTGCTGGGTGCCTCCTACTTGGAACGGGCGGTCGTTGTATAACCCCCATTTTCCAAGTCAGCGAGGCACCTTTGCTACCTGCCCCACACGCTCCCCCCTGCCCTTACCCACTCATTCAGGTCAGACCGAATTGCTCGCATTCATCGTGCCTGTCAGCCGGCACTTCGAGAGCTACCGAGCACGCTGGTCCAAGACTCCAGGTGAGCACAGTCGAGAGTCATAACCCCGGCTACTTATCTGGAGCCCGGCTCTCCATCGCACCCTCGACAGCCGCCTTGCTCCGTCGGAAGGCATCTGTGTCGACAGTGCGCGCATCTCTCCCACTGCCCAACGCAATTGTCACGTCGGCTGTCACTTCTCCTGGGCCCGCCTTCATAACTACCACGCGCCCGCCCAGGAGCACTGCTTCGACGACGTCATGAGTGATGAAGACTACTGTCCGTCGTTCGCTCTCCCACGTACGCAGCAAATCCAGCTGAAGCCCGCGTCGTGTCTGTGCATCAAGGGCCCCGAACGGCTCATCCATGAGCATAACCTGTGGCTCCGCGGCGTACGCCCGCGCCAATGCGACACGCTGCTTCATCCCACCCGAAAGCGCCTTCGGCATAACATGGGCTGCCTCAGCCATGTTTACGAGACTCAAGTACTCAAGTGCCAGCGCCCTACGCTCCGAGCGAGCGACACCGCGCATTTGCAAACTGAACTCTACATTCCGAACCGCAGACAACCATGGAAACAAAGCATACTGCTGAAATACGACTCCGCGATCACGCCCCGGTCCTCGGACCACCGAGCCACCGACCCGAATGATCCCCCTAGACGGAGCCACCAACCCCGCCAAACAATGCAGCAAAGATGTCTTTCCACATCCGCTGGGCCCTACGACGCAGACAAACTCACCCGCGGAAACATATAGCGATACCTCCGACAGCACTAAGACCTGGCCGGATCCTCTTGGCGCCCTATAGGCCAGTGAAACTGCCTCGACTGCGATTGTTCCTAGACCGCTCCCGCTGGCGTGCTCCACCCCATCCCCTAGGACAGCGGGATCACGCTTCTGTGACGACAAGCCACTACGCCACACGTTCTTTCACATCCTCCCAAGCTACTGTCCCGCCATCGTCGCCCGCTATATCGGCCCACGCGACTGCGCGTTTCTCGATAGTGACAATTACCCGGTCGAAGACTAGCCCGAAAACTCCAATGACAATTATCCCTAGGTATATGGTCGGCAAATCAAAATAGTCCGCAGCCTGCGTGATCATAAAACCCAGCCCATGTGAAGCTGCGATTAACTCTGCGGCTACGACGACTGTCCAGCCTGTTGCGATACCAAGTCGGGCCGCAGTCAAAATGGACGGGAGCGCTGCCGGGAGAATCACTTTGACAAAGAGACTTACCCCGCTCGCCCCGAGGACCCTTGCTGCGTTGACTTGCACGGCATCAATCATGCGAATTCCCTGATAGCAGGTTATTACAGCTACGAAAAACACTGCCGAAAAGATCACTGACACCTTCGACAATTCGCCGATACCAAAGAACACGATGACCAGCGGTATCACCGCGATCGCAGGTATCATGCGCGCGAATTGGAGCCACGGATCCACAATACCGCGTACCCATCGGCTTGAGCGGAGAGCAAACGCAACCGGCACGGCGAGCCCGAGGCCCGCTGTGAAACCGACCAGGACGCGCCCTACGCTGTACGCAGCATTCGTGAGGAGGACGCCGTTCGACACGTCTTGCAGAAAGACCAGCCACACACTAACTGGCGTCGACACATCCTTCGGGAACAGAAAAGCCATACCTTCCCAGATTGCAAGTCCGATCACAATCGACAGCAACGAACGGCCAGAAGACACCCATCCCCCCAGAGAGCGCCCGATGAATGCGAGCGGCCAGTCCCGCTCCCCGCTATGCGCCACCCGCACCACGCTTTTCCATCCATCCCTCGCATTCGGCGCTTTCATGGCACCTAGCCGCCCAGATCACAACGCACTGTCGCTGTGGAGCCATCCCACCAGATCCCCGGCGTCGGGGTATCCAAGTTTGATGTCTAAGAGGCGACACGATGGCACGGGAATCGTTCACGCGGGGACTTCACACATGCCAGCCAGCGCTTCTAAGTGTACTCTCTCACGCGCTTCCCTAAGGCAAACGCACATGTCCTGGATCAGCCGACCATGTACGGCCTGCTTAGCGGACCCGTCCGCGCGGCCACAATCCTCGCAGCGCTGCCGGACCCTACGAATACGACGTTGTGTGGCAAGTAAGCCGTCCTCACCCAGCACCACCAGTCCGGGTGTGTCCCTTGCCTTCGGCGGTGCCAAACAAGCCGCCCCCCGGCCGCCTCCTGGAGCGAGCCGACCTTGGCCGAACCGGAGCCGGTCCGTCCCGCCAGCTAGACCCTCAGCTGCATCGAGGCCCAGCCTCCGCTGCACGGTTCGCCAGCGACCCGAGACCACCCCAAAGGTGGCCTCCCCTGCTCTCCGCCATACCTGCGCCTTGACCACGTAGATGAAAACAATCACACCGAATCGCCTTCAGCCGGGGCAACTTCTAGCAGCGGCACAGGCACCCTTGACGACGTCTGCCAAGCTGTAACTAGCGAACGGTACCTGCTTTGGCATAATACCCGCCTCGACAAAGAACTTGTTTAAAAGCTGCATCCATCCCTGAACCTTACCGCTCGTGTAGTTCTCCACCATCTGGCGTCCCGTGAACCACCCCCAATCATGTATGCTCTGCGCGTTGAGTTGCTGCGGAGTACCCGTCATCTGCGAAACCCAAGCAACCGCGTTGCTCATGTGTTCGGTGCGATACGTGGCGCCTTCCAGCATGGCTGTTACGAAGCGCTTAACGACTTCTGGATGCTGGGCCGCGTAGCTTGAAGACACGCCCCAACTGCTCGCTAAGGCGACCTTCGGATAAAAGGTACGGTCGCTAGCAAGCGTGACCGCGCTAGAGTCTTTAGTGAGAACCTCTGTCGTGTTGGGCGCCCAACCCGCCATCGCCGGAGCACTATTGGCCAAGAAGCCCGTAATCGATTCGTCGGGAGCAGAGTTCACTATGTGAACAGCGGACAATGGAAGTCCGGCAAGGTGCAGCGTTTCCAAGAGTATGATCTGCGCCGTAGTTCCAATCGGGAGGAGCACATCCTTACCCGCGAGGGACGCAGGCGTAGTAACCCCATCCGCCTTGTTCCCAATGACTGCGTCTGACAGGCTGATATTGTCACTGAAGAGGTACTTGGCCCCCAAGCCCTTCATGGGAAATGACATCGCCCCTGGCCCCATGGCCAAGAATTGCACGTTACCAGCTTGCATCGCAGCAAACTCAAGCGGGGCACTCTGAAACGGAACAGCGTGTACAATCAGCCCCTGTGCTTTGAAGTAACCCATATGGAGTGCAGCGGCAAGAGCCGCTGCACTCCCAAGGTTGGGAGTATAGGCGGCTCCAATTGTTACTGACGGGAGCTTGTTACTGGAAGTTTTCGGGGGCGCGGGAGTAGTAGTAGCGCAGGCCGCCACAAAAAGCGTCACAGCGGCTAGCAAGCCCACTAAACGCAACTCCCTCAGTCGATGGGACGACCTACCGCAAAACCGGTTCGTCGGCTTCGGTCGCACATTACGCCTTCGCACGTTCTTCTCAATGAGTGCCATGCCAAAACTCCTCTCTTCAGGTTGTCGCAACCACCCGTTCTTGGACGGAACCGTCCATCACCGCGTCGTTGAGCCGACGAAGATCGCCCGTGGCCGGCGTCGCGCATCGCGGAATCGTCTGCGCCCGACTCCGACCGCCGGCTTGCTCGTTCACTACGACTTCCCTAGGAACCCACACATAGACCAGCGACTCCGGAAGGTCTACGCCACTTCGGCAACCGGTTACTGAAAGTCCTCGGGAGTTTAGCATGAGGGGGACTGCTTTGCAATCCCACTTTCACCCACACGCAGGGAGACACAATAGTCACGGGACTACTCCACGCCACCGCTCGAGTCGCAGCCGCTGTCTGCGGCTACCCCCCTGTAAGCGCAGCAATAGGGCGGTCCCGATCCCGGAGACCAATCCCAAAGGCCAGAAGTTGGTGTGCGGCCTTCCTCGCCCCTGCCACAGCGGAAGACTCATCGTGACTCCGTAGAAGCGTCGCTGATCCACCAAGGGTGGCGGGTCGGGCTGAGCCATATCCGAGCCGAGAACACCGCAGACGCGGGTGAATACTGTGGCTCGGTCCCGCGCAGAACAGCGCAAACGCCTGACAACTCTTTCACGGTGGCATAGAAGTGCTCCCGTGTCGGAGGTCGTTGGCTCAAGTCCAGTTTCGCGCACTTTAGCGGAACGCCTTGCAAAACGCTAAGTTCCGTATCACTTGGCAAATGCCCTAGAAGTCGGTAGGGCGCACGCGTCGTTACAATACCGCCAACTACCGATAGATAGGCTAAGAACACACCCGGGTACTTGTAGACCCTAGTGGAGAAAGGGCCAGTCCCGGCGCGGGAAAGTGAGTCGGCAGTCCACCCTAAACAATCGGTTCGCGCCGCGGGACTGTGCCGTGTAGGCGTCGGAATCGAGCGGTACTTCACCATAGACATGAACCTAGATCGAAGAGTCGTCACTGCGTCACACCGCATTGGCGCTCGCTGCGGGGCAGCCCAGTGCCTCTGAAATAGCCGCAGCGGCTTCCGCTACGCTAGGCCCTAGTGCAATAGCAGCCTTCGGGGTCAAAAAGAAGGTTGGGCCTGAGATGCTGACTGCACCGACCACAGAGCGGGACTGATCTCGGAAGGCTGCAGCAATGCAGCGCACCGAATCTTCGTTCTCTTCGTTGTCGACCGCGAAGCCTTGGGCCGCGACCAGGTCGAGGTCGTGGCGGAGCGCGGGCAATGTTCGCAGCGTATGGGTCGTGTGGGCAACCAAAGACAGGCGAGCTAGCAGGGCCTCGCGGTCAGTCTTGGCCAGCGCCGCAAGTATAGCCTTGCCCATAGCCGTCGAGTGAAGATCCAGATGCGCACCGACTTTAGATGCGCATTGAATTCTCCGCTGGGCTTCAAGTTTGGTGATATATACTGCCTGATCGCCATCCCTGAGCGCCACGTGGATTGTGTCAACCGTATGAGTCCGCAGGTTTGCCAGCGCCGGTCGTGCGACTAGAGCGTAGTCGCAACGTGACTGGGCCGTGTTTGCCAAGGCGAATGTCCGTGGCCCAGGGCTGTAGGTGCCGTGCTCGTCTCTTCGCACATAGCCTCGCCTACTCAGACCCGCCAAAAATCGGTGCACCGTTGGTTTTGGCAGGCCAGCCTGTGCTGCCACATCGGCGAGCGTGGCGCTGGGACCGAGTGCCACTATGGTCTCGAGGACGGTGAGGACGCGCCCCAGCGTTTGAGACGGCGCCTCGGTGAAATTCGACTCAGCGGAACGGCCTGTCATGCTGGCGTATGGTAGTGCTATCCTGGAGGCGGTGTCAAGTCGACTCGGGATTGAGGGTGTGGGACAAGAATGTGGGCTGAGCTTGACGGCGAGATCAAGGGCGGCCTATGCTGGAAGCGTAGTAGCTTGCAGTATGAGGGCAGCTCACTTTGACCAATGCCGACGACCGAGATGCGGCGGAGCTTGAGGCGCAGCGGGCCAGGTTGCACGGGCAATTGGCCAGTGTGGGTGACTTCCGGCGGGGCAGCTTGGTCAGCACCTATCGGCGATGCGGAAAGAGCTACTGCGCCTGCGCCGACCCGGACCATCCTGGGCACGGCCCCATCAACCTCTTGACCAAGTCTGTAAGCGGCAAGACAGTTACCCGAGCGGTCCCAGATGGACCCGCTCTGACCAAGGTGCAGCAGGAGGTGGCCCACTACAAGCAGTTCAAGGCGGTGATCGACCAGATTGTGGAGGTCAACGAGCAGATCTGTGATGCAAGGCCAGTCTCGGCACTGGCAGGGACTGCGCCCGAGGCGGAGTCCAAAAAAAGGGGCTCTTCGCACGGCTCCAGGCGGACTTCGCCTCCGAGGTAGAGCACCTCAGCCAGCTTGCCGCCAGCCAGCTCAGTGATCCTTCGGGCAAGGGCCTGGCCACTGTCGAGTTGGCGATTCGCACCGCCGTGGTCAAGATCGGGGGCAGCCTGCTGGAAGGGCTGCTGGATTTCGATTCCGGGCATCGCGGTGCCCGGGTGGACTGTGGTAGGGGCCACCTCGCCGAGTTCTCCGACTACCGAGAGACCTGGGTTCCGCAGCAAATCGGAGATCAGATGCCCTGAGACTCCCTTTCCGCGGGTCGACCGATGGATATCTCCCTAATTACCGGGGTGTGGTCTGAGCCGCCTGATAGGCAGTCGCGGGCACCTCGAGGAGGTCGAGGATCTGGCGGTGGAGCTTTGAGAGAGCGGGGTCGTAGCGCCTGAGCACCTGGTCGTTCTCCACCAGCTCATGGGCGCAGAGCGGTTCGAAGATCTCGATGACCCGGGCTGCGGTTGGTCCCTTACACGCCCGGCCCTCCGGGTAGAGCGGGAGGGCAGCGATGCCGGCCTCACGCATCGCGGTGCGGAGCTCGCGCTCCATCAGGGCATGCACGAGGACGGCGATGTAGCCGAGGAACGCGAACGCGTCGATGCGCTCGTTGCTCTTCAAGTAGACGGGAACGAAGTCGACGACTCCCTTCAGCACATGGTGGCGATTCTCGACGCCAGGCTGACGCTTCATAGCCAGCAGCAGTTCGGCTTGGGTCATCGCGACGTCATTAGTCATGAGGGGCCAGCAGCCGTCGAACCTGGGTTCCGCAGCAAATCGGAGATCAGATGCCCTGAGAGGCCCATTTTGACTTCAAGGGTGTGCTTCTCGAGCCGAAACGTGTAGGCACAGACGGCGAGCCACCTGCCCTTGTGGGGAACGTAAGTAGCTGCTAAGATCGTAGGCAATGTATCTGCGGCAGACCCGGGCTACGGACCGCCACGGCCAGTCTGTCAGCTACCTCCAGCTGGCTCATAACCGTCGCAACCCCCTGACCGGCGCCCCGACAGCCGAGATCATCCACAGCTTCGGTCGTGCCGACCGCGTCGACCGCGAGGGGTTGGCCCGGTTGGTGCGCAGCATTAGCCGTTTCCTTGAGCCCGGGGCGGCAGTGGCAGCCACCGCTGAAAGCGGGGTGGAGGTCGTCGAGTCCCGGCCCCTGGGTGGAGCCTTGGTGCTGGACCACCTCTGGCACCAGCTGGGGATAGACCAGGGCGTGAAGCGACTGCTGGCAGGCAGGAAGCTGGATCCCAAAGTCGAGCGAGTGCTCTTCGCCCTGGTCGCCAACCGGGCTTTGGAGCCGCTCTCCAAGCTCGCCGGCAGCAAGTGGGTGCGGGATCTGGTCTTCATCCCCGGGCTGCCCGAGGTGGACGAAGACAGCTGTTACCGGGCCATGGACTTCCTGCTGGAGTGCGAGGAGGAGCTGGCCAAGACAGTCTTCTTCAACACCGCGGAGCTGCTCGACCTCTCTGTAGACCTCGTGTTCTTCGACGGCTCGAGCACCTACTGGGAGACCGACCAAGAGGATCCAGACCAGGTCGACGAGGCTGGCGAGGTGGTGCAGATGGGCTTCCGCCAGTACGGCCACAGTAAAGACCACCGACCGGACCTGCCTCAGGTCCTGATCGGGATGGCGGTGACCAAAGAGGGAATCCCGATTCGAGTTTGGAGCTGGCCGGGGAGCACGGGGGAGTCACCACTGCTCCGCCAGGTGCGAGATGACCTGCAGGGCTGGCAGTTGGGCCGGGTGGTGTGGGTGGCCGACCGCGGCTTCAGCTCTGGGAAGAACCGAGCCTACCTGTCCCAAGACGACGAGAACTACATCATCGGGGAGAAGCTCCGGGGTGGCTCCAAGGAGGCACCCCTGGCACTCTCCTGGCCCGGTCGCTACCAGAAGGTGGCGGAGAACCTCCACGTCAAGGAGGTGGTGCTGGAGGATGACCGCTTTGTGATTTGCTACAACCCCGAGCAGGCGGTACGCGATGCCGCCGTCCGGGAGCGGATGCTGAAGCGGCTGGAGGTGGAGCTGGAGGACAGCGACCAGCTCTCCATAGAGAAGCGCTCTGAGCTGCTGGGCAAGACCAAGCCTGGGCTGGCACGGCTGCTACGGGTGACCAAGAGCGGGCTGCTGCGAGTGGACCGGGCAGCAGTTGAGCGCGAGGCTCACCTGGACGGCAAGTACCTGGTGCGCAGCTCCGATCCCGACATGACCGCCGATGAGATCGCTCTGGGATACAAGCAGTTGCTGCAGGTGGAGCGAGGGTGGAGGGATATGAAGACCACCCTCGATCTACGCCCCGTGTACCACCGCAAGGAGGAGCGGATCCGGGCCCACATCGTGCTCTGCTGGCTAGCCCTGCTGCTGATCCGGGTGGCCGAGAATCGCACCCAGGACACCTGGCGCAATCTCCGCAATGAGCTCCAGCGGCTCCACCTGGTGACTCTGGCCACCGACCACGGAACAGTGGCCCAACGCTCGCTGCTCACGCCTGGCCAGCAAGCCATCCTGCGCCAACTCGACCTGCCCGAGCCGCCCCGCTTCTACGACTTTCGCCCCCGAGCGACCTGACCCAGCTCGAGTTCAGCCCCAGGGCCTGTAGTCACAGACACTTTTCCGGCTTTGCGCATCAAAAGTCAGCATTCTTGCAGTCTTTTGGTCAGATGGCCTCCATGGACCTGCGGAACCCAGGAGAGAAGACCGTCGACACCGTCCTGGGCGCGGTCCGCTTGCGCCGCGCCTACTACCACTGCGCGGACTGCGGCCATGGGCGTTTCCCCAAGGACGAAGACTTGGGAGTGATCGGCAGCTCGCTCAGTCCAGGGTTGCGGCGGATGGTCGACCGAGTCGGCAGTCAGGAGCCCTTCGCCCACGGGAGTGTGGTGGCGATGTTGGTCGACACCGAGGTTTCTTCGCTCCGGGAGCGCCCACTGGAGGAGTGGCTCGGTGCCGTTTCCGCCGGCAGCGAAACGAGCAAGGCCAGTGCCGTGGGTTTCCTCCGCTACGCTTACCGCCACCTCGAAGACCTGGCTTCTGGCGGCGGTGCTGAAGCCCAGTACGCCCGCGACGACTGGGACGCCAGTCACCTGGGCGTATCCGCTCCAGGCACAGTCGGCCACCACCGGGTATCGTTCGGCCGCATTCCCCGGCCCTGGCTCCGCCAGGCGGTGAAGCTCTGGTGCCAGGGGCGGCTCACTGGCGGTATCTCTTTCGGAGCTATTCGCAGAGACACCGCCGCCATGAGCTGGTTCGCCACCTACCTCGACTAGGTGTGCCCCGGCGCGGTGGATGCCTCGGTCATCACTCGTGGGCACCTCGAGCCCTACCTGTCCCATCTGTTGGCGACCGGCCCGGTCGCCAACACCCGCCTTGGCTATCTCACGAGCCTGCTGCGCGGCTTCCTGGAGACAGCTCGCCGCCGGCGCCTCTTGGAGGGGCTGCCGGCTGAGGCGACGCTCTACACCGACGATCTGCCGAGGCGCCCGAAGGGCCTGCCCCGCTTCGTGCCCGAGTGCGAATGTCAAGCCAAAAGGGGACCACTGTGATGGCGCAAAAGGGGACCACCTGGGAGAGAAGGAGAAGTTAGTAGCAGTAGTAAGAGGAAGGGGGTCTGGGGGAAGGAGTTGAACAAGTTGGGGATTGGGGATTGGACCATCGCCAGCCGGGCGAGAGAGGGGAATATCCGCAGGGCCTTACCCGCCTGCCCGCGCTACTCCCGCCGAGAGAAGCTGCCCATGACCCGGGGTGGTCAAGGGGAATGGGCATGGCGCACTCGGGAACGCCGCGGCCAGCGTCTCAGCGATTGTCGGTAACATCCCTGGGCAGTCGGCTTTCATCTTGGAGAAGCTGCGCTAAGGGCTGCCTGGCGGCACACGTTAGAACCCGTGGGTCGAGGGCGGCCGAAGGCGGGGGCAGTGAACGCCCCTGCGCATTCCGGGTGAAATCAGCCACCCCGGCCGGAAGGCCGGGGTGAGGGACCCGGGGCAGGTGGTGCCACGACTATTCACTTGTGAGAGGACGCCCAAGTAGCGGTGGAGAACATCCTGAGGAAAGCCTACATCGCCGTCAGGGCGGGGGTGATGTGGACAGCCCTATGGCTCCTCATCAAGCGTCGAGGGAGATCGGTCCGGAGCGAAGCGACGGAAGCCGTCAGGGGTGAGGTCATCGGATGACCGCACCGGGAATGAGGTCGGCCATCGCCACCGGTTCGTCGCAATGGGGGCATGGGCCCCCTGGTCCAACTCGCCTGGCGAAGACATTGCAGTCGTCACAGCGTTGGGTGCCCAGATAGCGAGTTTCGCACTCCGGGCATTCATAGACCACCTCGGCCTTCACAGCCCGCTTGGGCAGCACCACGACGGGGTCAGCCAGGGGCTGACAGCGGAGGCGGTAGCCGCGCTGGCGACAGGCGGCTGAGCACCAGAGCCGCTTCCGCCCGGACCGCCCCTCGGAAGTGAAGGTGAGCCCACAGGCGGGGCAGGAACGCGTGCTTTGAATCGTCACCGTTTCATCACTCAACGGAGATCTCCGCCGGCTCCCGCTGGTGCATGGGCGGTCCCTTGAGGGTGACCCGTAGCCATGCTGCACTCGTACTTGATGCTCCAGGCCGATGGCGGACGATCACCCCATGGGTCCACGGGGGTAGCCAGGGGCAGGGATTTCATCCCTGCCCCTGGGGACTCGGAGTCGGCGTGGCTGCAGCCGGCCTGGCGGTCCGGCGTGGGCGCTGACTACCGCGAGCGGAACTCTGCGCCGCCAGGCTCTCCCGGAAGCGATAGCTTTCCGCCTGGAACTGGAGCACATGGCAGCGATGGGTGAGCCGGTCCAGCAGGGCCGACACCAGCCGGGCATCATCGTTGAAAACCCCAGTCCAGTCTCCGAACTCCAAGTTGGAAGTGATAATCAGGCCACCTCTGGTGTACCGGTGGGCCAGCAGGATGAAGAGCAGCTGCGCCTGGTCTGAGTCCAGCCT
>JAJYPP010000091.1 GCA_021795235.1 bacterium | reverse complement strand
TTTGGCCAATCTGGCGACAGAGAGGAGCCTTATGCGGGCCAGCCGGAGGAGGAAGCCGGATGAATCGAGAGGTTCACGTCCGGTTTGACGGGAGCGGGGAGGGGAAGTTCCTCCCCGCCACCCTATTGGAGGGACGGGGCGGCGGCGCAATCGAGTTCCCGAGGCAGCCCGAACAGCGGCGGAGGCGCCGTGCAGGGCAGCCGCGGGGCCCCAATACACGTTGGGCCGCTCCGTGTAGGGTGATCGACTACTTCGGCACGTGGCGAGCCCCAGCCTGTTGGATGTCTTCCCCTCGGCCGCGGCGCCTGACGACTGCCCGAACAGGTCACTCCAGGAGAGCCGCACCCCCTCCATATGGGAGGCGGATGACCGCGACCGGATCATCCTGGTTCCGGTGCCAGGGAGGCCGTTGGTGGGGGCCGCGATACCGTGGCGGAGCCTGGGCAGACATTGCCCTCCAGCATACTCCGCCATAGGAACACCTGTACGCTGGCCACTCATGCACGGCCCCATCCCCAATGGTCCTACCAGGCTGAGCCACCACGGTACCTGCGCCCCCAGCCCAGCCTGTTGCCTCCGCATCCGGGCGCCTGCCACCTCCAGATCAAGAACCGAGTTTGCCGGGTAGCCGGGGAGGCGATCCCCCCGGCTACCCGGCAAACTCGGCGTCGATCGTGGCCCGCCATGGGCTCCGGCGTGGGGCCGCCGCCGGGGGCAGACATGTGGGCATGTGTTGTGGTATACATGCACGCCGTAGCTCATGGGGCGCGGCGTGCCACCCGTGGGCCGGTCGGAATTATTGGCTTGAGACTCAGGAGGGGGGAATGGCTGACCACCATCCGGGGGACTGGGCGTCGGCGCCGCTGGTGCGACGGGAGTCGGCGGCGCAGGTTGTCTACAAGCTTCTGAGAGAGGCCGTCGTCAACCACGATCTGGCTCCCTCGGCACGGCTGCTGGAACCGGAGCTGGCTCTGCATCTGTCCGTTAGCCGCACCCCGGTGCGGGAAGCTCTACGAGCCCTGGAGGCGGATGGCTTTGTGAAGCGTCTCCCCAACGGGGGGCTGGTGGTTGCCGGGGTGGATGCTCGCGACGTTCGGGAGCTGTATGCCGTCCGCATGGCTCTGGAGTCGCTCGCCGCCCGCGAAGCCGCGCTCCGAGCCACCATGCACAATGCCCGCGAGCTGGTCTCGATCCTCGACGAAGCTGATCGTCTTGCCGCCGACTCCTCCGCCGTGGTTCGGCTGGGCGGGAAGTTCCACCAGCGCATCACCGAGGTGGCTGACAACCGCCGTGCCGCTGATCTCTTGGAGAAGCTTCACGATCACATCGTGCGGTACCGGCTGGCGACCGCCGTCCAGAGCCGGGAACACCATGACTCGGCTCGCCAAGAGCATCGGCGCATAGCCGACGCGATCTTGGAGGGAAAGCCGGTGGCGGCTGAACGGGCCATGCGTTCGCATGTGCAGCGCGAGGGGGCGTTCCTGCTGAAGGCGCTCACCGACAATGCCGGCACCCAGCTGGCAGGTGCTCCTGCCCGGGTTAGCCCCGCCAGGTTGCGGCCCGCCCTGGGCGAGCTGTGATGAGGAGCGCCGGCCTCTTCCAGTGGGCAGAGCCGATCTGCGCTTCGGGGTTCCCATCTCCTGTGGCGTTGGTCACGGAGAGGGCCTCGTGAGCACATGGGACTTGTCGGCAGGCACTCTGAGATCGGACCGGTGAGCTTCTCCACAGCGGGAGCCAAGTCGCGATGGGTCTGATCATCCAAGCCGTCGGTTTCGGACTGGTGACAGCCTCAGTGCTGGCGCTGGGCTCGGTCGGGTTGACCCTCCAGTTCGGCGTCACCAACTACATCAACTTTGCCTATGGAACGTTCCTGATTCTGGGGGCGTACTTCACCTGGACGCTGAGCACCCAGGTCCACCTGAACTTCATCGTGGCGGCGGCCTTGGGCTGCCTGCTGATGGGGGTGGTGGCGGTGGTGGTGGCGCGGACCGTGATGAAGCACTTCGTGGACCGGCAGGCGCCACTCTTCTATCTGCTGATCGTGACCTTCGGACTGTCGATGGTCATCAGCAACGTGATCGAGGCGATCTGGGGGCCGGGCTTCCAGACCTACAACATCCCAGTCGGCGGTCCGCTGGAGCTGGGACCCTTCTCCCTGACCCCGAACCAGCTTGTGATCATCGGACTGTCGGTGGTGGTGATGCTGGGAGTGCACCTCATGCTCACCAGGACCGTGCTGGGCAAGGCGATGCGAGCCATGTCGGATAACAAGGACCTGGCCCAGGTGAGCGGGATCGACACCGATCGGATAACCACTTGGACCTGGTTTCTGACCGGCAGCCTGGCTGGGCTGGCCGGGGTCGCCCTCACCGTCACCACCGTCAGCTTCAACCCCACCAGTGCCAGCACCTTCCTGTTCGTGATCTTCGCGGCGGTCATTCTGGGCGGGATCGGGCAACCCTACGGGGCGATGCTGGGGGCACTGCTGCTCGGGATCATCACCGAGGTCTCAGCGGTGGCGGTCAGCGCCGCCTACAAGGACGATATCGCCTTCGTCGCCTTGGTCGTGGTGCTGCTGCTGCGGCCCCAGGGCCTGATCAAATCGCGGGGGAGGGCCTGAACTTGAACCTGATACTTCCGTACCTCGCCACCCTGGTGGTCTTCTTCTTCATCTACAACATCTTGACCTGGGGCCTCAACATCCAGTTCGGCTACGCGGGAGTGCTGGACTTCACCTTCGTCACTTTCGTCGCCTGCGGCGCCTACTTCGCGGGGGTCTTCGCGCTGGGGAAGGGGCAGAATCAGGCTGGCTTCGAGTGGATCCTCGGCCTCAATCTTCCGTTCCCCATCGCTCTGGTCGCCGGCGCGGTGGCGGCGGGCCTACTCGGCCTGGTGGTCGGGATGATCGCCATCAACCGCCTGCGCAGCGACTACATGGCGATCGTGACCCTCGCCACCGGCACGGTGATCTACGGGTTCGTTGGCAACTTCGCCCCGCTGTTCGACGGGTACGACGGCCTGGCCGGCCTGCCCCAGCCCTTCAGCCAGTACCTGAACCTCAACTCCAATCAGTTCACCTACCTGTGGGTGGTCTTCTCCGGGCTGGTGATGGTGATCTGCTGGTTCATCGCCCAACGCATCCTCAATTCGCCGTTGGGGCGGACCATGCGGGCCATTCGAGAGGACCAGGACGCCGCCGACACCTTCGGCAAGGACACCGTGCGGGTGCGCCTGATCGCGATGGCGATGGGGGCCGTGCTGGCCGGTATCGGGGGCGCCCTTCTGATCGGTTTCATTGGCGCCTTCAGCCCGGCCGGGTGGACCTCCGCAGAGACGTTCATAGTCTTCGCGGCTCTGATCGTGGGGGGCCGGGGGAACAACTGGGGAGCGGTCGTCGGCTCCTTCGTGGTGGCGGTGCTGATCAACGAGGCCACCCGGTACCTGCCGGCCATTCCATCGGACCCAACCCTGATCCCGACCATCCGCAACATGCTGATCGGGGGCTCCCTGATCGTGGTCCTCTGGGTCCGGCCCCAGGGGATCATCCCCGAGGCCCGGCGACGCTTCTTCCAGCTTCCCCTCCGCCCCGGAACGCCGCCCACCCCGGAGGTTGAAAGTGCCAGACCCTGAGGCGCTGCTGCGGGTCTCTCACCTGAGCCACTCCTTCGGTGGCTTCCGCGCAGTGGACGACTGCAGCTTTGAGATCGCCCAGGGGTCGATCAGCGCGTTGATCGGCCCCAACGGCGCCGGCAAGTCCACGGTCGTCAGCCTGATCGGAGGATCGCTGCGCACCCAGGAGGGCTCGATCCACTTCGATGGCGTCGACGTCAGCCGGATGCAGGCCTTCAAGGTGGCTCGGCTGGGGCTGCTGCGCACCTACCAGGTGTCGCGCGAGTTCGGCCAGCTCACCGTGATGGAGAACCTGCTGGTGCCGCCGCCACATCAGCGGGGCGAGAACCTCCTGAACGCCCTCTTGCGGCCCTCGGTCGGGCACAAGCAGGACCGGGCTCTGGCCGCGCGCGCGGTCGAGGTGCTGGAGACCTTCGGGTTGCTGGCCCTTCGCGACGAGTACGCCGGCAACCTGAGCGGCGGGGAGAAACGGCTGCTGGAGCTGGCCCGGGCGGTCATGGCCGAGCCCAAGTTCATGCTCCTGGACGAGCCGATGGCGGGAATCAACCCGGCCCTCATCGCCCGCCTGGATGGGCACATCCGCCGACTCCGCGACGAGCACGGGATCACCTTCCTGCTGGTGGAGCACAACCTGGACGTGGTCGAGAGGATCTGTGACCGCGTGGTGGTGATGGCCTACGGGCGCACCCTGGCCGAGGGCCAGATGTCCGAGTTGCGGGAGAACCCCGAGGTGGTGCGGGCATACCTGGGAGGAGGGCTCGATGAGCGTGCTGTCGGCTGAGGGGGTGACGGCCGGATACGGCAAGGTTCCCATCGTTCAGGCCGTCTCGGTGCGCGCCGAGGCGGGGCAGGTGGTCAGCATCGTTGGCCCGAACGGCGCCGGCAAGTCCACCTTTCTGAAGTCGCTCTTCGGCCTGCTGCGGAAGATCGAAGGCCGCGTCGAGGTGGACGGCCGCGACATCACCAGGCTCGCTCCCCACAGGATCGCCAACAGCGGCATGGCCTACGTGCCCCAGGTCAACAATGTCTTCCCCTCCATGTCGGTGGTGGAGAACCTGGAGATGGGGGCCTTCAGCCGCCGCGCGGGGATGGAGAAGCGGATCGAGGAGGTGCTGGCGATCTTCCCTGACCTGATGGCGGCCCGCCGCGGCAAGGCGGGCGTGCTCAGCGGCGGCCAGCGGAACATGCTCGGCATGGCCCGGGCGCTCATGCTGGCGCCCAAGGTGGTGCTGCTGGACGAGCCCACCGCGGGGCTGTCGCCCGCCTACACCACGGTGGTGTGGAAGCAGGTGCGCCGGATTGCGGCCGAGGGGACCGCGGTGGTCGTCGTGGAGCAGAACGTGGACCTCGCGGTCAGCCATTCCGATTGGACGTATGTCCTGGTGGCGGGCCGCAACCGGCTCGAGGGACCCGCCGCCGAGGTGGGCAAGGAGGATCTCAGTTCCATATTCCTGGGCGGCGGCGCCCAGGACACCCAGAGTGGATCGGTGTCAGGGGCAGAGAGGTAGGCCTATGGATTCATCCCAATACGAACCCCAAACGCAAGTGCCACGTGGTGAACATTCGAAAATGGAGGAAGGGATTTGAAACTCGGCGTCAACAAGTTCGCGCTGGCAGGGCTGAGCCTGCTGGCGGTGTTGATCGCTGCCTGCGGCAGCACCACCACCACCGCCACCACCAAGACCCACACGATTCCCAAGGGTCCGATCAGTGTTGGGGAACTGCTGCCCATGACAGGCCCAGAGGCCTTCGTGGGGACGTGGTTCCTGCACGGCATCAAGGCCGGCATCCAGGCGGTCAACGCCAGCGGCGGCGTCGACGGCCACAAGTTCTCACCCACGCTGGAGGACACCCACGGCGACCCCGTGGACGCGGTCACCGCTCTGCAGACCCTGTTGGTGCACAACCCGGTGGTGGTGTTCGGGCCCAGCTCGCTGGAGATCCAGGGGGTGGACAAGACCTTCGATACCGACCATGTGGTGTCCTTCATGGAGGGCGGCGCCACCTTCCTCGACCATATGCAGTTCCCCTACGTTTACCGGGTATTCCCGTCGGACTCGGTGCTGCTGACCGCGGAGGCGTACTATGCCCTCCACACCGGCTGCAAGCGGGCCAGCCTGATGTACGTCAACACCGCCAACGCTCAGGCTGAGGTGCCTCCGTTGTTGGCCGCCTTCAAGGGCCACGGCGGCACCGTGCTGAGCAACCAGCAGCTGGTCCCCCAAGCGACCTCCTACCTCAGTGAGGTCCAGGTCGCGTTCAAGGGCAATCCCCAGTGTGTGTTCTTCCACGCCGACCCGCAGACCGCCAGCACTCTGTTCGCGAACGTGAAGCAGCTGGGCCACATGAACGTCCGGTTCATCGCCGGAGACACCGGAGCCAGCCGCCAGCTGGCCAATGCCATGGGCCTGAGCGACGCCGCGAAGTACCTGACCGGCATGTCCGGGACCACCCCCTACGGCGCCTCCAACACCGCCTTCCTCAACGCCTACCAGGCGGCATGGGGCACCCGCACCCCGCTGCCGGCCTCACCCGCCATGTATGACGGGGTGATCATGGCCGCGCTGGCGATGACGGCGGCCAACTCCACCAACCCGGTGGTGTGGCGGCCCTACATCACCAAGATCTCCAACCCGCCGGGCACTGCCTGCTACACCTACCCCAGCTGCGTCAAGCTGCTGAAGGCGGGCAAGAAGATCAACTACCAGGGTGCCAGCGGCAATGAGGACTTCAACCGCTACCACAACGTCTTCACGCCGCTCCAGGTCGAGCAGTTCAACAGCAGCGGCGCGCTGCACACCGTCTATTCGGTCAGCACCAAGGAGATCAACTCCTTCTACTAGTCGCCGAGTAACCGACCGATTCACTTGGGTTTCCAAGGTGGCTGGGGTCACGCGCGTGGCCCCAGCCACTCTGACGCCAGGAGGCATATTCGATGCGAGCCACAGGTAGGGCGGAGGCAATCGGTGGTCCCGGCCGGATGCCGGAAGCGGCTGTCGGGGGCGGGCCCGGGTCGGTGCCGCCAACGTTTGCGCGATCCGCTGTGGAGCGGTCGGGCTCGGGCTGGAGACTCACATCCGCGAGGGGGTGGAGCGGGTGCGCGCTGCGGGTCGGCCGTGGGCCCCAGACTCGATCGGCTCGCGGCTGGTGAACGCGGAGCCCGGACCGCCAGGCGGGGAGAGGGATGGGCCCGAGCCCACGTTGGTTCGGATCGCCGATGTCTTCTTGCGCGACGGCCTGCAGGCTCTGGGGCGCAGCCCTGCGGCGGGCCGCTTTCCAACCAGCGTGAAGCTGGAGATCCTCACGGCGCTGGAAGCCGCTGGAGTTCCCGAGATCGAACTCACTGCTTTCGTGCACCCCAAGGTGATTCCGCTGCTCGGCGACGCCGAGGAGCTGGCTCGCCTGGCCATGGGCGTTCCGAGGCGGGCCACCATACGAGCCCTGGTGCCAAACTATCACGGTGCGGAGCGGGCCCTAGGGGTTGGGATACCCAAGCTTGCCGCGCTGGTGGCCGCCAGCCCGACCTATCAGCGGCTCAACTCCAACATGTCGGTGGAGGACGGGCTTGAGAACATCGCGCGGATGGCTAGGCTGGGCGAGCGGGCGGGGGCGGAGGTGGTAGCCAGCGTGGCGATCAGCTTCATCTGTCCGTATGAAGGCATCGTCCCTGAGGCCCGCCTGCTGGCGGTGGTCAAGCGGCTGGCGCAGGTCGGCATCAAGGAGGTTTGGTTGGCCGATAGCGTCGGGATGGCGTGGCCGGCCCTGGTGCGGGCGCGGTTGCAGGCGCTGCGCGCCAGCCAACCAGATCTCACGTTCGGGCTGCACCTGCACAGCCTGGCGGGCCTGGCGCTGGCCAACGCGGTGGCCGCGCTGGAGGCCGGCGTGCGGCGCTTCGACGGCGCGGTCGGCGGAGTGGGGGCCGGCATCGCCATGCCGGTGGAGTCGCTGGAGCTCGGGAATGTCGCCACCGAGGACTTGAACTACACGTTCATCCAGAACGGCTGGGAGACGGGGATTGACCAGGAGGCGGTGGCGGATCTCGGAGCGCGCGTGCGCGAGCTGGCAGGGGGCGGCAGCAGCCACGCCGCCCGGTTCATGAGCTTGGAACGGTTTCTGGAGCAGAGCCGTTCTGCTCTTCCGGCACTGGAGGCCAACCGACCGGGCCGGTCGGGCAGGGAGTTCGGGGAGGGCCGTCGGGATGGCGGGTGACGCGATCGACTCTGAGCAGTTGCCCTTGGCCGGAATCAGAGTGCTGGATCTGGCCACCATGATGGCGGCGCCGGCGACCGCTGGATATCTGGCCGAGTTCGGGGCCGATGTGATCAAGGTGGAAAAGCCTGGGGGGGGGGATCCGCAGCGGCACTGGGGCACTCGCAAGGATGGGGAGGCGCTGTATTGGAAGTCACTAAGCCGCAACAAGCGGTCCCTGACGCTGGACCTGCGCCTACCCGAGGGTGCCGAGATCCTCAAGCGCCTGGTGGCGACCGCGGACGTTGTGATCGCCAACTTTCGGCCCGGCACCCTCGAGAAATGGAAGCTCGGCTACGACACCCTGGCGCTCATCAACCCCGGCCTGGTGATGCTCGAGGTCTCGGGGTTTGGCCGTCAGGGAGCGTTGGCGGGACGGCCCGGTTTTGGCACTCTGGCGGAGGCTCGGTCGGGTTTCGCCCACCTCAACGGCCAGGCCGACGGCCCTCCCACTCTGCCCAATATGGGCTTGGGTGATCAGTTCTCCGGAGTCATGGGGGCGTATGCGGTGATGCTGGCGCTCTACCACCGGGATCGGACGGATGGGCGGGGCCAGCGGGTGGACCTGTCACTCTGCGATCCGATCCTGCGACTGATCGAGCCTTCGCTGCTGGACTGGGATCAGCTGGGCATCGCCGGTAGTCGCACTGGCAGCCGGAGCGTCCATGTCGCGCCGCGCAATGTTTACAGGTGTGGGGACGGCCGCTGGGTGGCCCTGTCGGCGAGTACGCCCGCGACCCTGCGCAGGGTGTTCGTGGCCATGGGCCAGCCCGCCCTCGCCGACGATCCCCGTTTCTGTGACAACGCCGCGCGGTTGGAGAATGTGGATGAACTCGATCGGCTGATAGGGGAGTGGATGGGAACCCGGTCCGCCTCAGAGGTGATCGACACCATGGAGAAGGCCGAGGCGGCGGTGGGGCCGGTCCACGACATTCCCGATATCTTCGCTGACGAGAGCCTGGCGGACAGGGCTGCGCTGGTAACCGTGACTGACCCCGATCTGGGCTCCATGCGCCTGGTCAACGTGGTGCCCCGACTCAGTCGGACTCCCGGCCGCGTCTTGAGCACGGGGCCCAAGCTCGGGGAGCACACCAGAGAAGTCCTCTCGGAACTGGGCATGCTCGACCGGTTTGAGGAGCTGACGGCGAAGAACGTGATCTGAGCTCCGGCCCATGCCCCGACGGAGGACGGTTGCAGCCGTAGGGGCGCCGATCCCGCTGCCGGGCGGCAGGGTCTGGGTCACCACTCAGTCCTCTCGTCCCCCCGCCGCGTACTTGGAGGTGTTGGGAAGTGACAGTCGCGGCAGATCGGTGCCACGCCGTGGCTGAAGCTCTGTTTCCCAGCGGTTTGGAACTCAGAGCGTGAGCAAAAATCGATTGGGGACCGTGAGGGGATGGATCTGAGGGCCTTGGAGGCCAAAGGGAAAGGTCAGGAGGCGTCCAGGAGGGCCTGAGCAGCCTCGGCACCGATAGCTCGTAGCTCGCGGACGCAATCACGGAGGCGGCGCATGTTGTCGCTCCACTGCTGGATCTGGGCCACCTGATCCGGGCCGAGGCGCACAGTGACGGTCTTGCCGTCAACCGGGCGGGTCCACAGGGTGTAGGGCCCGTGGAGCTGAGGTGGATCCGCCCGGCAGTGGCAACCCAGGTTGGCGCACCGGCGGGCGTAGGTGCCGACGGTACCGGGGATGACCAGGTCGCAATCAGCGAGTGCGGCGAGGCAGTCCTGATGGCGCTGTCGCAACTGACGCAGGCGGAGATCGAGGGTAGGCGGGGAGGTTGACCTGGGCATCTGGTCACGATTATACTGTTGCCGTGTCCATGCGGGATAGTGGCGCTGACAAGGAGACTCCCGCCGACTCTGTGGGGGAGCCCACGCTCTTCCCTCTCCCGCCCCCCTTGCCGCCCGCGCCCCGGCCTCTTCCCAGCTATCCCCGCCGGGGTGTACGGCTCCGGGAAGCCAACCGCGGGCAGCTCTCGTGGGGGCCGATTGATGTCGACTCCATGCTTCCCCAGGACCACCCAGCCCGGGCGATCTGGGCGGTGGTGGACCAGCTCGACCTCTCGGCACTGTACGTCCCGATCCAAGCCCGGGAGGAAGTGGCGGGGGCACCGGCGATTGACCCCAAGGTACTGCTGGCGCTGTGGGTGTGCGGCGCCAGCGACGGCGAGGGCAGCGCTCGGGAGATCTGGCGGCTGACCACGCTTCACACCGCCTACTGCCGGATCTGCGGTGGTGTCGACATCGGCTACCACACCATCTCCGACTTCCGCAGCAAGCAGGCGGAGGTGATCGACGCCCTGATTACCCAGGTGCTGACACTGCTACTGCATCAGGATCTGGTCGATCTGCACCGGGTGGCTCAGGATGGCACCCGAGTGCGCGCCAGCGCAGGGGCCAGCTCCTTCCGGCGTGGGCAAACCCTCGACACGCTGATGGTCGAGGCCCGGGAGCACCTCGCCGCCGTGCAACAGGACGCGGTGAACCCGGAGCTGACCGCCCGTCAGGCAGCGGCGCGGCGGCGCGGGGCGGAGGACCGCCTGGCCCGCCTGGAAGCAGCGGTGGGGGAGATCCCGGCGGTGACTGCGGTCAAGGCCCGCAGCGGGGCCAAGGACAAAGCGGTGCGAGTATCCACCACTGATCCCGAGGCCCGGGTGACGAAGATGGGCGACGGCGGCCTCCGGCCCGCCTACAACGTGCAGCTCGCGACCACCACCGACCCGGCGAGGGTCATCGTCGGGGTGCAGGTCAGCAACAGCGGCAGTGACCAGGGCTTGAGCACGCCGATGCTGGATGAGATCGAGCGGCGGACCGGGCGGCGGCCGGCGGAGTTGCTGGCTGACGGCGGCTACAACGCTCATGAGGCGATTGATCACGCCACTGAGCAGGACACCACCTGTTACATGCCGCTGCCCGCGCCCCGGAAGAGCGATGCCCGGGACCCGCATGAGCCTCGTGCCCACGACAGTGCGGCGGTTGCCGCCTAGCGCAACCGGATGGCGACCGACGAGGCCAAGACTATCTACCGCCAGCGCGCCGCCACTGCGGAGGCCGTGAACGCGGATGCCAAGACTCATCGCGGGCTCAACGGCCTGTCGGTGGGCGGGCACCCCAAGGTCCAGGCCAGCGCCTCCCTCTTCGCCCTGACCTACAACATCTTGCGGCTCATCCACGCTCACCGGCTGACCCGCAGGCCCTGGCCCAACCAGGGCCGGTAGCGGCCTTCCACCCGGTGCGGCGACCGGAAAGCGGACCCAAAGGAGCCGTGGTCGCCATCTCTGAATCGCCGTGGGCCGGACCGCCTGGCCCGGTCCGCTTTGTAGCGTCATGGATTCCTGCTCAGGCTCTCAGCTTGCGATTTAACCTCGGGGAGGGTATCAGGCGGCCTTCTTGATGGCCGGGTATCGGGGAGCTGGACCGCGCCTACTGCCCTTTGGCCTTCCGGGTCCAGCCTTGCTGGGTTTTGGCGCTC
>JAJYPP010000090.1 GCA_021795235.1 bacterium | reverse complement strand
CCGGAGGGAGCCTCCGGGTCTCCCGGGGCTCACTCCAACCGCTTCTCTCGCAGCCTGTGGTCGCTCCTTACGCCACAGACACCAGCGAGAAGTCAAGTTTGGTTGCGGCCACAGGCTGCGTTAGGAGCACACCTCGTTCACTTTCCTTGGGTTCACCTTCCGGCAGCGGAAGGCACAAAACCGCACGACAGGACAGCACTTCTCACGCTTCCTGCCTGCGATGAGCACCGAGGCACGGAAGGCCAAAGGCACCCGGTTGCGGCGGATGGAACTCCACCGCCACACCAACCTGACCCTGGACGACCTGGCACGGCGGCTCAACCCCGTCGTGCGTGGGTGGATGCAGTACTACGGGCGGTTCTACCGCTCCGAGATGGGTCCCCTCCTACGACGCGTCAGTACCTACCTGATGCGGTGGGCTATGGCGAAGTACCGGCGGCTGCGAGCCGACAAGCGGTTCCGGAGGTGGTGGCGGGGAGTGCAGCAACGCTCTCCCCTGCTGTTCGCCCACTGGGCCTGGGTTCGCGAGTACTGACTGCCGGATGAGAAGAGCCCGGTGACGGGAGACTGTCACGCCGGGATCCGAGGGAGCCGGGGGGTGAGATTCCCCCCGGCTACCCGACTACCGTTCTCTGCCGGGGGCTCAACAGCTGTGCTGGGCGCACCTATACCGGGCTGGCCGGGATCTGCGCTACAACGCCAACCTGCCCCCGAGCCAGTTGCCGTTTGTGACGGAATGGTATGAGGGCTTCTCCGGCATCTATCAGGACCTGAAGCAGTACCTGGCCCAGCCGGTTGATCCGGTGGTGCGAGCGCTCAACAAGGATGAGCTGTGGGCCAAGCTGCAAGCGCTGAGTGACAGCCCGATTCCGCCGACTGGTCAGCCCGCCAAGCTCGCCCGGCTCAAGGCCCAAATCGCCCGCGCTGGACCGGCTAAGTTGTTCACCTGCCTCACGGCGGATACTCCGGCGGATAACAACCGAGTG
The DNA here is from genome assembly GCA_021795235.1 of bacterium. Taxonomy (GTDB): domain Bacteria; phylum Chloroflexota; class Dormibacteria; order Aeolococcales; family Bog-877; genus AG-12. The sequence goes on along the minus strand of JAJYPP010000090.1, from coordinate 10,491 downwards.
GAACGCGACCTACGTCAGCTGGTCCTCAAACGCAAGCGCTCGTACGGTAGCAAGTCAATGCCCGGTGCCCGCGCTCTTGCTACCGTCCTCTCGGTATGCGCCACCGCTTGGCGTACCGACCCTAACAACTACTTCACAACCCTCGCTGCCCTCTGAGCCGCAAGGCTGTGAGCAGTTACCCCCTCGGAGGCTCCGCAGGACCAGCTCAGCGTGTTCTCGCAGCTGAATGGGATGGTGCTGCCGGTCGCCACTCTGACCCTGGTCACGCTGGCCCTCTTCACCAGGTACATGCGCAGTTCGATGCTGGAGCAGAGCATCCAGGACTACGTGCGCACGGCCCGGGCCAAGGGCGTCTCCAACCGGGCGGTGCTCTTCAAGCACGTGCTGCGCAACGCCCTGCTGCCCATGGTGACCCTGATCGGGCTCTCGATCCCGGGCATCCTGAGCGGTTCCCTGGTCACTGAGACCGTCTTCAACTACCCCGGGATGGGGCTGCTCTTCTACCAGGCTGCCGAGGGCGACGACTTCCCGGTCCTGTTGGGAGTGACGATCGTGGTCGCGATCGCCACGGTGCTGGGCAACCTGATCGCCGACATCCTCTACGCGGTGGTGGATCCGAGGATCAGGTATGTCTCCTGAGCGGGGTCGGGCTGAACGTCTCAGGGAAGTGGAGTTGGGAATATGGGGATGACGGTAACCCCGTCTGACGTCGAGCCCGGCGGGCTCGGAATCCACGGCGGGCGGGACACCATGCCGGAGGGTGGGGAGGGGTATCACTCCGGCTCCGCCTGGCTCATGGTGCTGCGCGTGTTCGTGGAGAACAAGCTGGCGATCGTGGGCCTGGGCCTGATCCTCTTCATGACCCTGTTCTGCTTTGTGGGGCCATTCATCTACCGCACCCAGCAGGTGTTCAACAACCCGGCGATCGCCAACCGGCCCCCGGGCCCCGGGCATCTGCTCGGCACCGACCCGGTGGGCTATGACGTCTTGGGCCGCCTGATGGTCGGCGGGCAGAGTTCACTGGAGGTCGGGTCCGCGGCGGCCTTGATCGCGGTGAGTATCGGCGTCCTCTGGGGAGCGGCGGCTGGGCTGGTGGGGGGCATCCTCGATTCGGTGATGATGCGGATCGTGGACGCGCTGTTGGCGATCCCCTTCCTCTTCCTGCTGATCCTGCTGGGCGCCATCTTCACCACCTCGATCCTGGAGCTCATCGTGGTGATTGGTTTGGTGGCCTGGCTCCCCACCGCCCGACTGGTTCGGGGCGAGACCCTGAGCCTTCGGGTGCGGGAGTACGTGCAGGCCGTTCGGGTCATGGGAGGAGGCACCGGGAGGGTCCTGTTGCAGCACATCATTCCCAATACCATCGGGGTGATCGTGGTGAATGCGACCTTCCAGGTCGCGAACGCGATCCTGTTCGTGGCGACCCTCAGCTATCTGGGGCTGGGCGTACCCCCGCCCGCGACCAACTGGGGCGGCATGCTCTCCAGCGGGCTCACTTATGTGTACGACGGGTACTGGTGGCTCATCTATCCGGCAGGGGCCGCAATCGTCCTCACCGTGGTCGCGTTCAACTTCGTCGGCGATGCCCTGCGGGACGCCCTGGAAGTTCGTCTTCAGCAGCGGTGAGACATACCTCCTACAGGCGTGACAAGCGTCGGTCCGACGAGATGGCCCGATCGGACAGAGCCAAGACACGGCGAGAAAGGGGAGGAGGACATCCTGCTGAGGCGCCCAGCCAGCGCACGGCGTATGCCGGAAGTGTCGGGACTGAGGTGACGCGGTGCGACTGTCAGTGAGGGAGGCCCGCGCTTGGCCCCGGTCGGAACATGCCTGCGAGAGTAACTCTACAGAGTTGACCACGCCGTTGCGGGCCGCGACCCGGCGGGTTTCCACGGGCCTGCGCTGGCGCAGCATCTCTCTCAGCCTCGGGGGGCGCACATAGTGTCCAGGGACGCCGACTTGGACTGGGGCAGCGTCTGGATGGAGTTGAGGCAGCGTCCTGGCGGGACGTTGCGTCGCCTCTGGGTAGACAAAGGTCGGAGTGGCCGTACCGGGCTCGGCTACAGCGAGTTCTGCGAGCGGTACCGGCGGTGGGAGGCTGAGCAGGTACCACTTGTGCGTATGGATCACACCGCGGGCGCCGTCATGTACGTGACATTCCTGGCCGGCGGGCTGCGCTTGCCTCGTGGCGGCGGCGCTCGACGGGATAGAGTGGACGTCTTCATTGCCATGCTGGGCGTCAGCGGCCTTCTTTACGTTGCTGCCGCCGCGGGTCAGACTCTTGATGCGTGGCTCAACCTACACCGAAGTGCCATCGCGTTCTATGGCGGCGTCACTCGAGCGCTCGTGCCCGGATTCGGTGACCCTCGACCTGGTCAGACCTGCTGGCGCGATGACGCTATCGTGGCCGAGTATCGTGACCTTGCGGCTGCCTACGGTAGCCGGATCATGCCCCTCGTGGCTTTCGGCGATGGGGCCAGACATGCGATCCAGGCGAGCGTTGATCTCGTACGACGCTGGGAGACGTTTCCCGTAAGGGAGACCCCCTCGACGCTCGACGAGATCTCAGCCCATCTTGCACTCCAGGCCATGGCCGCCAACCAGGCCCCGATTCCGGGTCTAGGCATGTCGCGGCGCCGGATCTACGAAGAGATTGAGCGTCCCGCCCTGCTGCCACTCCTCACAGCGGTGCCAGACCTTGACCTCTCTAAGCGGAACTTTGGGAAGGTCGGCGAGTATGGCTGAGTTCAGTTGGGGCCGCGGGGACGCCTGGTCGCGCGACCATGTACCATATGGTACACCTCGGAGAAGCGACCTGGCAGGCGTCGAGCTGCGTGGTCGGTCGGAAGCAGTTGAGCGAGGAGGTGGACCGTGCACTTGGAGACATCAGTGGAGATCGGTGCCACACCCGCCGAAGTCTGGAGCGTCCTCGTCGACATCGATCGGTGGCCCGCATGGACTGAGACGGTCAGTGAACTGGAACGGCTCGATACCGGACCCCTGGGGCTGGGCAGCCGGGTGCGGCTCAAGCAACCCCGGCTGAAGGCCATGGTCTGGCACGTCACCGAGATCGAAGCCGGCACATCTTTCTCTTGGCGGTCCAGTGGAGGAGGCGTGACCACGACGGGGGGTCACCGGCTTCGCGCCGGGGATAACGAAGTCACAATCGTCACCCTGAGCATCGATCAGCTAGGGCCCTTGGCTCCGATCCTTGGTCTGTTCACGGCTCGTGTCACTCGACGCTATCTGGTGACGGAGGCCCAGGGTCTGAAGCGTCGCTGTGAGACCTGAACACCAGCCGGACTTGGGCTCGGAGCGGCCCACCTACCGGTCGTGTCGCCAGACCACTCTCGCCCATGTCCTGGGCACGCTCGATGAGCTTCCCGGCCACAGCCTCGACCTGGGGCCGCGTCGCCTCCGCGACTGGCGGTGGGAAGGCCTCAACCAGCTGTGCGGTTTCTCTTTGCTTGGGCCTCATCCAGCGGTGCATCCCATACCCGGCCAGTCCGACCCGGTCCAGGAACCGGCCGTGTTCTGCAACTACCAGAATTTCGTGGTCAGGCAGCTCCCCGCAGTATTCATGCCCGGGATCAGGCTCCACAGGGTGAAGCGTCCTGTGCTACTGGGTCCACGCGGGGACTTCCATGAGATCTACCTGGAGTTCCAGGCGTAGCGTGGTCGAATGAGCCATCCCCAACGACCGGTCCTGCCTTCGCCGGGCCAGGCCTTGACACCTAGCCGCATGGCTTTGGAGCCGGAGACGCTGGATTCCAGGCCCAAGCCCCCGGACCAGCCGATCCTCGTGACCCCTCCCGGTGACCTACTGGCGGAGGCGCTCCGGCTGGTGGAGGCCGGCGTGACCCAGCGGCAGGCCAGTCGCCGGCTGGGGATCCCACGTTCCACCTTGCGTGATCATCTACGCCGCGTCCGGGGAGGAGCTTGGCCACCGCCACCAGATGAGTCGGGGCTCGCGCGCAGAGCGTCCGCTTGTCAGACCCGGGTCGCCGGCGGCCAGGCCCCGCTCTACCCCAACTGGTCCACTGTGCACCGGCAACTCAAGCATCGTCCTGGCTCAAGCCGCCTCGGCCAGTGGGCGGAGTATCGCGAGAGTCACCCAAACGGCATGAGCTACGGCAGCTTCTGCGCGCGCTACAAGATCTGGCTCTCGCGGCAGCCAGCCTTCCTGCAGTTGAACTGTGGCGCCGGGGAGTGGCTGCTGGTGGATTTCTGGGACTACAGCTCCGCCGGCCCGGGCTCGGAGTCGCCTGCGGTCCCTATCTTCATGGCGATGTTGGGCATGAGTGGTTATCTTTACGCGGAAGCGCCCGCGGAGCACACTCTGGAGGCTTGGATCGCCGCCCATAGGCATGCGTTCTCGTACTTGGGAGGTGTCCCCAGGGCGGTCATCATTCTCCGCCTCCAGCCTTGGGCCAGCAATCCGGGCTGGCCCCGCCAGGAACTCAATCCGGTCTACGAGGAGATGGCGCGAGCGCATGGGGTCGTGATACTGCCTCCGGCCACTTTCCAGCCCACCCCGGCAGCCGCAACCGTTGCGGTGCTGCGCGAGATGACAAGCCTGGCTCAGGGCGTAGTCGCAGCTGCCGGCGAAGAATCAGCGGCGGTGGAGCGCGGCCTGCGAACAGCTGTGGAAGAGTTCAACCGACGCCTGCTTCCAGGTTGGGATGCGTCTCGGGAGACGCTTTTCCACCAGGACGAATCCGGATCCCTGCGGAGCTTGCCACGATCAGGCGAGAGTTCTCATCAGATCGGACGACGCAGTCGGCGGATACTCTGAGAGAAGTGCATGGCCGATAGACCTCCCTTTCCGCGGGTCGACTGACCGATATCTCCCTAATTACCGGGGCGTGGTCTGAGCCGCCTGATAGGCAGGCCCCGGCACCTCAACGAGGTCGAGGATCTGACCGTGGAGCTTTGTGCAGGCCGGGTCGTAGCGCCTGAGCCCCTGGTTGTTCTCCACCGGCTCGTGGGCGCAGAGTGGTTCGAAGATCTCGATGACCCGGGCTAAGGCACGTGACCCCAGGGGCAAAGTAAGCGGGAACGTTCCGAAAGGAACTCCGTTGGGAACGGCGAATGAGCCTGACTCGGGGAGATCACCAGGAGGTAAACCGACAGGACCCCCTTTGGGGAACGCACGGCTTCCTGAACTCAGGCTACTTGGCCGCCTCGATCGCGTGTGAGATCAAAAGTAGGCCAGCTGTTCCTAGTTGGCGGCTGGGGTAACGTTCCGTAGCTCCGGGCCATCTCCGACGGCTTCAGACATGCTTTACTTGACAGTTAACTAACTATCAGGTAAAATACCTCCATGGGGCACGTACCATGCAGTTGACCGCGGAGCGACTCGACTCCACATTCACCGCCTTGGCAGACCCGACCCGACGAGCGATCGTGGCTCGCTTGGCCGAAGGGGATGCGACCGTAAACGAACTGGCGGCGCCATTCGATATGAGCTTGCCTGCGGTTTCCAAACATCTGAAGGTGCTTGAGCGGTGCGGCCTCATTTCGAGGACCCAGGTCGCTCAGTTCCGACCGTGCCACCTCGAGCCGGAGGCACTCGATGCAGCAGTTGGGTGGATAGAGACCAACAGGAGGAGCTGGATGGAGCGCTTCGACAACCTCGCAGCACATCTGAGCGACGTCCAATGGGCGTCGTCCAAAGCAACTAAAGGAGATACCGATGAGTGATCAGACTCTGGCCCCAGACGAACTCGTCTACACACGCATCTTCGACGCGCCGCGGGAGCTGGTCTTCCGCTGCATGATCGAACCTGAACACCTGACCCACTTCTGGGGTCCGATTGGCATGAAGACCCCCCTAGAGAACATCAAGGTCGAAGCCAGGCCGGGCGGTGTCTTCGAGGCCGTCATGGTCAACGAGGGCGATGGCAGCCAGTACTCGATGCAGGCGGTTTTCCTTGAAGTCGAAGAGCCTGAGAGGCTGGTGTGGCGGGAACCGTCAACGGGCGTGACGACGATCTCGACATTCTCAGATCTGGGCGCTTCCAGGACCGAGGTTCAGATTCTTTTCCGTCAAGCCGACGCCGCCGAACCTTTCCAAAGCCCACAGCCCGATGAAGGTTTCCAATCCTCGCTCGATCGCTTCGCTGACTACCTGAGAACGCTTACGTCCGCAGCCAAGGAGTAGTCCCATGACTGCCACTGCAATGCATCCGACGGCTCTCGAGGGTCCGGCCCTCACCGCTGCGATTGCTGATGACCGCCGGCAAATGGCCGACTTGCTTGCCGCCCTGGCACCGGAATCATGGGACGCTCAGTCATTGTGCGCTGGCTGGAGAGTGCGCGAGGTCGTCGCGCACATCACGATGCCGTTCCGACTGTCCACGCCCCAGTTCATCGCCGAGATGTTGAAGGCGGCGGGGAACTTCGACCGGATGGCTGACCGCCGCGCCAAGCGGGATACGGCCGTCATGTCGAGCGACCAGTTGCTCGCGGCCCTCCGGGACAACGCAACATACCAATGGAAGCCGCCAGGGGGTGGGCTGTTAGGTGCGCTGACGCACGACGTGATCCACGGGCTCGACTTCGCCGTGCCCCTCAACATCGACTGGGACCTCCCCGAGGACCGTATCCGCTCGGTTCTCCGAGCGGTGACCGCCTCCAGGAGTATGAAGCACTTCGGTGTCGACCTGCAGGGTATCCAGCTAAAGGCGGATGACATCGATTGGTCCTATGGATCAGGGATTCCGGTGATCGGCCGAGCCCAGGATCTGATTCTGGTGATCTGCGGCCGCAAATTGCCAACCGGACGGCTGCAGGGGGAGGTGAGCGAGCGATTCACGCGCTGATCAATTCACCCCGTGAGCCGAACCGTCCTATATGAGGTTCATGGCATGACGCGTAGCGAGTCAAAGCAGGCGATGCTCCGCGAGCTTGGCGCCGTGCCGGTGGTCGCGGACGCGCTTAACCCGATCAGGTTGCGGAGGCCGTGGCGCGGGCGAGGCCGGACGTGATCCTCCATCAGCTGACCGCGATCGGTGCGATTGACACGCGTCATTTCGATCGCGACGTCACATTGACGAACCGCCTGCGGACCGGCGGGACCGACCACCTGCTCTCCGCCGGACAGGCGATGGGGGTGCGGCGGTTCGTGGCACAGGGGGTAGCGGGCTATGGCGCGTACGCCCGCACCGGAGGGCCGGTGAAGAGCGAGGAGGACCCCTCGACCCGACGCCTGCGCGCGAGATGCGCAGTACCCACGCCGCGATTCGTCACCTCGAGCAGGTGGTCTTTGGGGCGGAGTGGATGGAGGGGATCGTGCTGCGCTACGGCGTTTTCTACGGGCCGGGCACATTGCTGGCGCCGGGCGCGGAGCAGTTCGAACTGGTCCGCAGGCGCAAGTTCCCGCTGGTCGGTGACGGTGGCGGCGTGTGGTCTTTCATTCATGTCGCGGACGCCGCGGAGGCCACGGTGGCGGCGGTCGCGCACGGCAGTCGCGGTGTCTACAACGTGGTCGACGATGACCCCGCCTCGGTTGCCGAGTGGCTGCCGGCGCTGGCTCAGGAGCTCGGCGCCAAGAAGCCGATGCGCCTGCCGCGGTTCATTGGGCGGCTGTTCGCCGGAGAGGGCGGCGTGGTGATGATGACCGACGTCCGCGGCGCGTCGAACGCGAAGGCCAAGAGCGAGTTGGCGTGGCGCCCGGCGCACCCGAGCTGGCGGCAGGGGTTCACAGCGCCATGACCGATCGCGGAATGTAGGGCTGAGGTCTACCGCAACGTGCCTTTGATCAGTGCGACGCTGCGTTGCCTGACTCTATCAAGCGAAATCTTTCTGTAACGCCAAGTGTTGGGGTAGGGTAGGCTGCTGGGGAGGTCGTAAGACTAAACCTGTCGCCTACTCTACCCCTCGTTCTCATCTATACTGTTCGTAGGCCTTAGAGTTACTGGCCCAGAGCAGGACAGGGCAACCATCCGGTCTACTACGTGAACCTCAGGAGGCAACCAATGCGCGATGTCATTCTTCAGCAATACGCGGTGTCTCTCGACAGCTTCAGCTGCGCTGATGACTCCGAGTTCCAGCAGTACGTCTTCAACCTCGACGATCCAGAGCAGGAGCGACAATTCATCGATTCTCTCCGTCAGGCAGGCACGCACATCATGGGTCGGTGCACCTATGAGAACATGGCGCAATACTGGCCGACACAGTCAAATCCGGTAGCTGATGCAATGAACGGCATTCCCAAGGTCGTGTTTTCCCGCACGCTTGAACGGGCGGAATGGGCCGAGTCGCGGATCGCACGGGGCGACACCGCCGAAGAGATCGCGAAGCTCAAAAGGGAGCCGGGAGGCGAAATCGTTGCTCATGGCGGTTTTCGATTCACCCAATCACTTGTGCAGCTGGGTCTCGCTGACGAGCTTCGTCTCTACGTCTTTCCCATCGCACTAGGCCACGGCACGTCCATATTCGCCACAGTCGAGGAGCTCACCAAGTTCCAACTTGTCTCGAGTAGACAGTTCCGTTCCGGCGCAGTGCTCCAAACCCTGCGGCCCATTCGCTCGGATCGTGATTCGACAGAGGGGGCCACAGGAGCGTCACGTTAGGATCTAGACCCTCCGATTACCATGCGGGGAGGTGAGACCACGAACTCCGGCGACGGGTCAGTAGCTCGGCGGGGATGACTTCAACTTAGCCTGGATCCACCGACCAGGTAGGGGCTTAGAGAAGGGTGTATACGAAGAAAAGGTACTCAATGCTGGGATAATTGGTGCTACCAAGACGCCAATCCGCCCCAGCTAAGGAGCACCTTTTCAGTGCAGACATCATCCCACACTTTGGATCGTCTAGGGGTCGCCTTTGATGATCCCCGTCTGGTGGCCAATGCCGGCCTCCTCCTGCCTGCGACTCTGGCCCAGCACCTGGGGCTGAGGGAAGTGGTCGAGGAACACCTCGACCTGGGAGACGCCCCCGGGCGGGCCAATGTCGGCCACAAGGCCATGTCTGTAATCCATTCGATGCTGGCCGGCGGGGACAGTATCGACGACACCAACGTGCTCCGGGCTGGGGCCACCCAGAGGGTGCTGGGTCATGCGGTACTGGCTCCCTCCACCCTTGGCACCTTCCTACGCAGCTTCACGGTGGGCCACGTCCGGCAGCTGGATGCGGTGGGGCGGGAGCTGCTGCGACGCGCCTGGGGAGGAGATCGGGGCCCTGGCGACCGGCCGCTCACCATTGACATGGATTCCACCATCTGCCAGGTCTTCGGGCTGTTGAAGCAGGGAGTGGGGTTTGGCTACACCAAGGTGCGGGGCTACCATCCGCTGCTGGCCACCAGGGCCGACACCGGCGAGGTGCTCCACTCCAGGCTCCGTGGTGGGTCGGCCTTCACGGCCAGGGGAGCATGTGGGTTCCTGGCCGAGACCTTCTCCAGGGTGCGAGCCGCCGGAGCGACGGGTCTGCTGACTTTACGGGCGGACTCCGGCTTCTACTCCAAGGCGGTGCTCACCACCTGCCGCCGGGCCGGGGTGCGATTCTCCGTCACCGCACGCTTGGACAAGGCGGTCCAGCGGGCGATTGCTGCCATCCCAGAAGAGGCCTGGGCGCCGATCCCGTATTGGTCGAGCGCTGGCACCTTCGGTGAGGACGAGCAGGGACAGCCCATCTCCGGCGCCGATGTGGCCGAGGTTCCCTACACCGCTTTCGGCAAGAAGGGGATGCGAGTGCGCCTGATTGTGCGCCGGGTGCGGCCCACTCCGGGGAGCCAGTTGGCGCTTTTCACCGAGTTCAGCTACCACGCCTTGGTCACGGACCGAGAGGGCACGACCTTGGAGTTGGAGGCGGACCACCGCCGCCATGCCGAGGTGGAGGCTGTCATCCGCGATCTCAAGGAGGGGGCGGGGTTGGCCCATCTGCCTTCAGGGCGATTCGCCGCCAACGCTGCCTGGCTGGCCTTTGCCACCATGGCCCACAACCTGGCCCGCTGGGTGGTGGACATCGGCCTACCTGAGCAACTACCAGCCTGCACCACTACCGGTCGACTGCGCCGCTGCCTGTTCTCCGTACCCGGACGACGCACCCGCTCCGCCCGTCACGAGACCCTACATCTGCCCCAGCGCTGGCCCTGGCAGCAGCTGTTCCTCAACGCCCTCAGCCAGATCCGCGCCGCCACCTGATCGCCCCTCCGCGCCACTCCCCACGAACCCCTCAACCGGCGTCAGCATGCCCGGCAATACCCTGCTGCCCCCGTATCAGGCAGCTTCCGTGGCTACGACATCCCCACCCCCGGTCGCGTGGCCCCGGTGGCGCCGGATCCCCCAACCATTACCCCGCCTGCGACCGCTCACCAGCCCTGCCGCGACCCTCCTCTGCACCCGGTCGGTGGATTGAGGCTTAGGACCGACTCAAGAATAACTTCCGAGTTTGTCGTCTGAGCGCCGAGGGCATTCATCTGGGGCTCAGGGTGTAGTTGCGTGTGGGCTGGGTGCCGTGAGGTTGTAGCTGCAGCTGCTGCATGTCGTG
>JAJYPP010000174.1 GCA_021795235.1 bacterium | reverse complement strand
CTGCCGAGTTGGCTGCGGTGCCAGTCACACCCCACCAGTTTCATGGGGAGTGGAACTACACCGTGTACTCCGCGCCACCATCCCAGCCAAGCTAGCTACGACCAGGTTATTTAGCGGAGGCTCCTAAGGGCACTGATGGAGGCAGGCCGCGGTACCTACGCCGCTCCGTTGCGAATGCTTGCGGCCGAGGCGTTCGAGCGCCTCTCGGTGAGTCTAGGCGAAGGCCAGGTGGGGTTGGTCACCGGCGAGGAACGTATCAACGACGACGCCGATGTCATCTGTTGCACCGCCGAGATGGCACCTATGCGCGGCGAGCTGTTGGTACTTGACGAGGTCCATTGGGCGAACGACAGCGAGCGGGGGTGGGCGTGGACGCGCTTGCTGCTCGGAGCTGAGTACCGCCACATCCGCGTGGCCGGTGCTCCGGATGCTCTCCCCCTGATCCGAGCCGCATTCCCCGCCGTCGAAGTGGTACTGCACGAACGCCTCTGCCCCCTGGAGATCGCAACGAAATCGTTGCCGCTCTCAGAGGTGCCTGAGCGCGCCGCTGTTGTTGCCTTCTCCCGCAAGGCCGTCTACCACGTGGCGGGTTTGTTGCAGCAGGCCGGTCGCCGGCCGGCCGTCCTCTACGGGGCGATGCCGCCGGCCGTGCGGCGCCATGAGGTCGCTCGCTTTGTCGCCGGTGACGCAGACGTGGTCGTCGCGACCGACGTGATCGGCCACGGCATCAACCTGCCAGTGTCGGCGGTGCTGTTTGCCGAGACCCAAAAGTTCGACGGCGTCAGTCGGCGCGAGCTTGCCGCCTGGGAGGTGGCCCAGATTGCGGGTCGGGCCGGTCGGTTCGGCTTCGAGCGAGCTGGCACTGCGGCTGCGCTCACGGGTGTGGCGGGCATGTCGGCATCACCAAAGACCGTGGCCAGGGCGGCCATGCCAAAGGTCGATGTGGGCGACGGGATCGTCGGCTACCGCAGCGTCAGCCATGGCAGGGTAGCCCCCAGCCTGGAGGACTTGGCCGCCACCACGGCCACCCAACTTCCTCTCAGGCTCCGGGCGTGGTCCGAAGAGGCAGTCGCTCTGGCCCGTCGGGTAGGCTGGGTCAAGGTCGCGAGCGTGGAGGATCTGCGTGCACGGTTGGCGGTCGTCGCCAGGTCCGCCGGGCTGGATGGCCTCGACCTCGATGCGGCGTGGCAGCTGGCGAGAAGCCCGCTCGACGCTGCCAACCCAGTAGACAGCGATCTCCTCGCCCGCATGGCACACGCCGTGGCCGGTAACGCTCCCCTGCGGTCGCTGATTGCCGCGCGCCCGGCCGGTGACCTCAATACGCTCGAAGTGGCCGGGAGGCGCGCTGCGGCGCTGCGCTGGTTTACGCTTGCACTTCCCGCAATCGGAGACATTACCCACGACGAGGTGGTTGCCTACGAAGCGGCGGTGACGCAGGAGATCATCACCAGGCTGGGTAAGGCCGTCAAGGCGGGCATAGCTCGCTGCACCAGCTGCAAGCGGATCTGCGCCCCGTGGTCCAAGTGGTGCGACTCGTGCTACCGGCGCGGCAGATGGTCCTACGACGACTGGGACGATGACCGCGGGGACGACGGGCGGGACAACCGGACAGGACGGCATCCGCAGATGACCGATGGGCAGGCCCACACAAGTAGGGCCAAGGGGAGGGCCCGGGGGACGGCTCTGGCAGCATCGGGTGACCCCCTGGCACGCCCCAAAGGCGCTCCGCGCAAGCTGTGGCGGAACCAGGCGCTGCCGGCACTTCTCGCGGTGACTGGAGAGGAACGCCGTGATCTCCGCGGCGCCATGGTTCGGGCCTTAGAAAGATGGACGCCGACTGTTGGCGGATTGGACGACTTCGCCGAGCGGGCTCGCGCACTCCTGGCGGAACGGCCCCGTCTTGACGGCCGTCCCGGCCCGGATGTCGGCGCAGAGATGACCAGTCACACTGAGACGAGTGCGAGCATCGTCTCCGATCCTCGGAAGTCGTCAGGGTCGCGTGCGTAGAGAGTCAGGCCGTTGGCGTGGGCAACAGCGGGGATGGCCAAGCCCGACACCCGGCGCCGAGGGGAGCGCCTCGGGCCGGCCACCGCTGCCCCACGTCTCCATAGTTGCGGGAAGCTCCGCCATCGAAGAACATCGGGAGGCGTCGAGCAGGCGCGCTGCCCCCGTCAGATGTCCTGGTCTACCGACCGTTCCAGGTCGGCTCGCGAGATCGCCGCGTTGATGTGGGAAGAGCCGGCCGCACCGTGGGCAATGCTGGCCCGGAGACCAACCTCCGACGCTCAGGGCCCATGGGCCGCAGCTCCGCCCCGGCGTTCCGTTGAGCGTGGTCACCAAGCCCTATCCGGCGACGACTGCCGCCACGATGGCGACGCTTTGATTGCACAGATCTCGTTGAGGGATGACTCGGCTCATCACCGACAGGACGCGGCAGTGGCGGCAACGTTCTGCTGCGCACGCACGAATGAGCGTCGTGACGCAGGTCTTGGCCGCGTCGGCGGGTCGCGAGCAGTTGAGCGCGCTGTTGGCCAGTATCGGCCAACGCGGGGGTGGGCACAGCATGAGGTCACCGGTGAGGACGAGGACAGCTCTCGCTCCGGGGAGTCCGATCACGTCCGGGACATGCTCTCGGTGGTGATCAGCTTC
>JAJYPP010000089.1 GCA_021795235.1 bacterium | reverse complement strand
ATGTCCCGGACCTGATCGGACTCCCCGGAGCGAGAGCTGTCCTCGTCCTCACCGGTGACCTCCTGCTGTGCCCACCCCCGCGTTGGCCGATACTGGCCAACAGCGCGCTCAACTGCTCGCGACCCGCTTTGCCGCCGGACCCTCAGGAGTTCTGGCCGAGCGGTTGGAGACGGACGCTGACGGCCCCGGGGGAAGGTGCTTGCAGGTGCGGCGGCACGACCGAGCGGATGAGTTCCTCATAGGCTGAGCGCACCTCGGGATGGCGCAGCAGCAGCAGGTGGGCGTATTCCTGAACCACCGGGCGCGGGGCGCGAGCCAACCGCAGGTGCACCTCCTCGGGCAGATGATTGGCCTTGCGGCCGTTGCAGCGCTTGCACGCCACCACCTGGTTCTCCCAGGTGTTGGGACTGCCTCCCCGCGACACCGGCACGACATGGTCGATGGTCAGCTCCCCAGGCGCGGCGCGCAGGCCACAGTACTGGCAGGTGTGGGCGTCCCGCAGCAGGAGATTGCGACGGTTGGCCCGGATCATGCGACGCGGGATGACCACGTTGCGCAGCAAGCGCACCACGATCACCCCCTCTCCCAGGCGTCGGTGCTCCAGCTCCAGCTCCACCAGAGCCCGGTCCGAGTCATCGAAGAACGCCACCCTCTCCTTGGTCAGGAGCACGACCAGCCGCCGCCGGCTGATGACGTTTAGGGGCTGCATGGATGCGTTCAACAGCAGCACCGGCATGGTGCCATTGTGCACGCTTGTGAGTCCCTACGAAGGCCGCATCCCCAAAGCCCCCCGGAATCCCTGGAGATTGCCAGGGAGGGTCAGCCCCAGCAGGTAGATGATCACCAGCACCGCCATCGCCACCAGCAGACAGAGCGCGACATAGCTGGCCACGGACGGCCCCGAGGTCGGTGCGGGAAGTTTCCGGCCGGGCACGGCTACGGGACCTCCAGGTCCTCGAGGCCCCAGCCGCCCAGGTGCGACTGGACCTGCGGAACACAAAGGCGGACCCGCTTGGCGGGCTGCCAGGTGAGTATCCGAGGGAGCCGCCGGGCCACCTCCTCAGGGTGACGCTCAGGGACCAGACCGGCGCCGGCTGGGCTCTCCGGAAGCAGCCGGTGACAGCGCTCCAGGGCAGCCTCCGGCGACGCCGAGTCCAGCGCGATCACCGTGCCTCCCGACAATCTGGGCAAGGACTCAAGCACCGCCGCCAGCTCACCGTCATCGGGGTCGAGCAGAACCAGGGGATCCCCTTGCAGCGCGGCGCCGAGGACGCCCTCCGAGTCCGGGCGCAACTCCCCCCATCCGGAGGGCAGCCAGGAGGAGCCGGAGCGGCTCAACGCCCACGGCCGCAGCCCGACCACGTGGAGCGAGGAGCTTAGAGCGCGCAGCACCTGCTCTGGTCGACGGCCGGCGATGAGCAAGCCTCCCCCCGCCGCGACCCAGTCGGCGGCCGTCGAAGCAATAGCTGGTCCAAGCGGCGTGGACGGGGTCACCGCCACGCCCACATTGGCTCTGGATGCGATCGGGGCGGCGAGAAAGTCAATTTGCAGATCTCCCACATATCCCCAGCCGAAGGCTGCATCTTCGGCGGCCCCCAGAACTCGGCGGGCTGCCCGCAGGGCATCCTCCATCGCGCCCTGCGACAGAGGGTCCGGCTCGCTGGTGAAGGTACCGTCACGGAGGATCTGCAGGGGGAAACCTTCCACCATTCGTACGGCCAGAGCCCCACCCTCCAGATGCGGCCGAGCTAGGGCCGGAGCTCCGCTGAGGTCTAGCACGCTGGGCGGTGAGGGCGCCGGTACGGCCGCCGTGCCCACCGAGCTGGCCGAGGGCGGGAGCGGGACCCCATGCGTTCCGGACGACTCCCGCCATTCCTCAGCGGCGGGACCCGAGCCTGGCGGCGGCGAAGACGGCGGCCTTCGTCCCGGGGATGGGGTGAGGGTGAGCTGGACGCCGGCCACTCGCAGTGCGCCCCCTACACCGAGAAAGGCTCGCCCACCAGGGGGCAGGCGACGGCCGTCAACCCAGGTACCACTCACCCCTCCCAGGTCGTGAACCTCTACCCCGCCCTCATCCGGAAAGAGCTCGCAGTGACGGTTGTCGACCGCCTCTTGAGGGTCGAGATGGCTGACGTCGACGTCCGGCACGACGCCGCCCGGAGTCATGCGGCCAAGGATGATCGGGAAGCGCTCCAGGGTGACCGTGGCACCGTCGGAAGCCCGGAGTGCCAGCTGCCCGAGCAATGTCGTCAGGCCCCGGTCCGCCGGCCCACGGTCACGAGACTCCTCGCGCCTGGAGTTCCGCGATCAAAGCGGGCAAGACCTTCAGGGCGTCGCCCACGATGCCGAGGTCGCTGAGCTTGAAGATGGGGGCGTCGCGATCCTTGTTGATGGCAACGATGTGCGCGGCCCCCTTCATGCCCACGGTGTGCTGCATCGCCCCGCTGATCCCCCACGCCAGGTAGACGTCCGGCTTGACCGTCTTGCCGGTCTGCCCCACCTGCCGCGAGTAGGCGACCCAGCCCGCGTCCACCACCGCTCGGCTGGCTCCGGCCGCGCCGTGCAACATCCCGGCCAGCTCCTCGACCAGCCGGAAGTTGGCCGGGTCCTGGAGACCCCGCCCGCCGCTGACCACCACGCGCGCATCCTCAAGCTTGGGGCCTGACGAAGGGGCCACGACCGAGTCCACCCGGCGGGCCCCGACCGGAGCCCCCTCGGGCAGGGGCACCTCGACCACGCTCGGCCCCCCGGCTCCCGCGCTCTGGGCCGCGTACGACTTGGGCCGTACGAGCACGCAGGGGGTTGGGCCCTGGAGTTGGGTCGTGACATTCTGGGTCGCCCCGAAGATCGAGCTGAAAGCCGTGAACCCATTCCCCGCGGTTGTCACCGCCGTGGCGTTGGCAACCACCGTCAAGCCCAGGCGCGCCGACAGCCGCCCGCAGATGTCCCGCCCGTCGTAAGTCGCCCCGAAGAGCAGAAGGTCGGGGTGGTGAGTGGCAACCAACTCGGCCAGAACGGCCGCGTGGGGCTGAGCCACGTGGTCGCGGTACCGGGAGTCCGTGCCCAGATAGACGGTGGTCGCCCCGTACTCGCCGAGGACAGAGCTGACGGCTCTGGCCTGAGGATCCAGCACCACCGCCTCCAGCTCGGCTCCGAGCTCCCTCGCTCCGGTCATGACCTCGAGGGAGATTGGGCTCACCTGATCACCAACCAGCTCCGCGAACACCCAGACCTTGGTCATCTCAGATCACCTTCAACTCGGCCAGATAGTCGGCTATGACCTTGGCCGCTGAGCCGTCGTCCTCGACCAGCCGACCGGCCTGCCGCTGGGGGGCGGCCGCCACGGCCGCCACCCGCTGATGGCTCATCTCCTCCTGGATCCGGGCCGGGTCGAGTCCCAGCTCGACCAGGTCCAGCTTCTCCAAGGGCTTCGCCTTGGCGCCCATGATCCCCTTCAGAGTGGGATAACGGGGTTCATTGATGCCGCCCGTCACCGTCACCACAGAGGGCAGCTCCGCCTCCACCACATCGTGACCGGCGGGAGTCTGGCGGTGAATCCTGACCATCCGCCCATTCAGTTCCAGCTGCTTGGCGAAGGTGAGCGACGGCCAGCCCAGCAATTCCGCGACCGCGGCAGGCACCGTGCCCGTGTAGCCGTCGGTGGACTCCGTGCACGCCACCACCAGCTCTGCCCCGGATTTCGCCACGGCCGCGGCCAGTACCCTGGCCGTGGTCAGGGCATCGGCTCCGGCCAAGCGGTCGTCGCAGAGGTGCAGTCCGGAGCCGGCTCCCATCGCCATGGCCTTGCGAATGACCTCCCCGGCTCTCTCCCCACCCATCGCCACCGCCACAACCTCCGCGGCGGTGGATTCGGCGAGCTGGAGGGCCGCCTCGACCCCGTAGGAATCACCGGGGTCGAGAACCACCTCCACCCCATCGCGCACGAGACGGTGGGTGGTCGGATCGAGTGCGCCCGCCCCAGAGGGGTCCGGGATCTGCTTCACAAAGACCACGATCTTCAACGGGGCCACTCCCATCCTCAGTACCGGTTCAGTCAGGGGCCAATCTTACCGGCCCCCAGATCGAGGCATGGCAATTGGAGAGAGCTGGCCCGGCCGTATAATCGCCTGGCCCCTGTTGGGGCTGGAGACGCCCGCTCGACGCGGGTGGGCGGCCCCCAGGGCCCCGTGGTGTAGCTGGCCTAACACGCCACCCTGTCAAGGTGGAGATCGGCGGTTCGAATCCGCTCGGGGTCGCCAGCCCGTCACTCTCCTCCCGCCGGCTCCGGGTAGATCCGGAAGCCAGCCCATTCGCGATGGCGCAGACTGCGGTAGAAGTCCAGGGCGGTTGACTCTGCCAGGAGGTCCATCCGCTGCCCTCCAGCCCGGTCCAGAGCGGTCAGGAGCAGCGCCCGGCCCACACCCTGGCGCCGGGCTCCCGCTCCCACCAGAAGGAGGGAGCAGAAGGCCTGGAGTTCACCGTCAGAGAGCACCTGACAGAATCCGACAACCATGTCCCGTTCCAAAGCCACCACGGTTCGGCCGCCGCTGCAGGTGAGCACCCGCAGCGCTCGGTCCGGCGAACTGGGCAAGGAGGGCCAGCCTTCAGCGGTGCACAGACGAAGCACTCCGTCCAGATGAGCGGCCTGAAAGTCGAGCAGCTCCATCGCCCGCATGGTATAGCGCGGGCCCGCCCACCGTGGTGAGGCTGGTGCGGAGTACGGCGCGTGCCAGCCCGCCCGGTGGCCGCCTGATTAGACTACGCCGCGGCGCCGGACGGAGCCGACCAACTCCCATCTGCTCCATAGAGGATGCGTGAACACGTCTGACTTCGACCTCCTGCTCCAGGAGATTGCCGAGTATGTGACCACCCCGCTATCGCTCACTCCGCGCGCCGCAGCCACGGCGGGGCTGGCGCTCCTGGACTCCCTTGGGGTCGCACTGCTGGCCTCCAGCCAGCCGCGCTGCCGAGAGCTGATGGGCTCCTTGGACGGAGCTTCCTGCCCCGACGGGGTCCCCATTCCCGGAATGGATCTCGCCGTGCCCATGGTGGACGCCGCATTCGACATAAGCACCTTGATCCGCTGGCTTGACTTCAACGACACCTGGTTGGCGGCCGAGTGGGGACATCCCTCCGACAACCTGGGAGCTCTGCTGGCGGTTGGCGACCAAGTCAGCAAGCGCCGAGTGGCCCTAGGTGGTGCGCCCTTGGCGGTCGGTTCACTGCTGGAGGCGTTGACCAAGGCGTACGAGGTTCAGGGCATCTTGGCCCTCTCGACCAACCTTCACGATCACGGGTTGGATCACGTCCTGTTGCTGGAACTGGCCTCGGCGGCGGTGGCCACCCAGCTCCTGGGCGGCGATGCGCGGCAGGTGGCCGCCGCCGCATCCAACGCCATCGCGGACGGCTCGACCACGCGGGTGTACCGCCACGCCCCCCGGGTCACCTGGCGCAAGTCCTGGGCGGCCGGCGAGGCGGCGGCAAGGGCGGTTCGCTACGCACTCCTGGCGATGCGCGGGGATGAGGGGTGCCCTCGCGCTCTGTCCGCCCCCCGCTGGGGTTTCCAGGATTCCCTGCTGGGGGGCGAACCCCTCCGGCTTGAGCGTCCACTGTCCGCCTTCGTGATCCAAGAGGTGCTGTTCAAGGTGCCGTGGCCAGCCGAGTTTCACGCTCAGACCGCGATCGAGGCGGCCCTGCAGTTGCGCGACGCGATCCTTCCCCGGCTCGGGGATCTGGTGGCAATCGAGGTGGAGACCCAAGAGGCAGGCGTCACCATCCTGGACAAGCAGGGGGAGCTGCGCACCCCCGCCGACCGCGACCATTGCCTGCAACACATGGTCGCAGCCGCCATCGTCTTCGGGGACCTGACCTCCGAAGCCTACGAAGACCCCGCCGCGGGGCACCCTGAGGTCGAGCGCCTCCGCCACCTGATCACGGTGCGAGAGCATTCAGCCTACACTTCGGCGTACCACGATCCCGGGCGGCGAGCCGTCCCCAACGCGGTCACGGCCCGTTTCCGCGATGGGAGCGCCTCCCCCCGCGTGGAGGTGGTGTTCCCTCTGGGGCATCCAAGCCGGCGGGCGGAAGCACTGCCCCTGCTGCGGCAGAAGTTCAACGTCTGCATCTCCCGGGGGCTCGACCCCGACCAGGTGTCAACCCTGACCGAGATCGCCGATGATCCCGCGCAGTTGGAGGCCACCACGGTCCCTGCCCTGTTGCGAGCGGTCAGCCAGATCACCAACGCCACGGTTCCGCCAGCCCAGCCGCCCCTCACCTCGGGCCCGGGCCGACGGCTCGGGTAGCGGATTCCCGATGTCGATCCATCCATCTGCCTCAGCCGGATTCTCCAGAGCTGCCGCGAGCTACGAGCGGGGCCGGCCGGGCTATCCGAGGCTTGCCGTCGAATGGCTGTGTCAGCGCCTGGATCTCGCGCCGGGCCGGACCGTCTTGGATCTCGGAGCCGGCACCGGCAAGCTCACCCGCGAATTGATGCCCTCGGGAGCCTCGGTGATGGCGCTGGAGCCGATCGCGGAGATGGCGGAGGTGCTGCGCCGAGTGGCTCCCGCGGCGACGGTGCTGACCGCCACCGCGGCCAGCACGGGGTTGCCGGCAAAGGCGGTCGATGCGGCCACCGCCGGGCAGTCGTTCCATTGGTTCAGCGATGAATCGAGCCTGCTGGAGATTCATAGAGTGCTCCGCTCGGGAGCGCCCCTCGGGCTGGTCTGGAACCATCGGGATCTGGCAGACCCACTCTGGATGAACGTCGACGCCATGATGGAGGCATATCGGCACGGCGAGCCCACCTACAGAAGCGGCGAATGGATGGAACGGCTTGCCGAGAGCGGCCTCTTCCTGGAACCGGAGGGCCGCGTCTTCGAGCACCGCCAAGCATTGACCCCCGAGCAGCTCGTGGATCGGGTGGTGTCGGTCAGCTACATCGCGATCCGCCCCAGCGACGAGCGCGCCCGCTTGGCGAAGCAGGTACTGAGCCTGGGCCTGGACGCAGCCGGACAGACCGGCGGGTTGGTGGGCCTGCCCTACCGCACCGAGGTCTGGATCACTCGTGCCATCCCCTGAGTCCGGTCCGGCCGGCCGGCCGCTGCCGACCAGATTCTTGGAGAGGCTGTGCGGCCATGATGAGCTTCTGGTCACGTCGCGCGGGCCTGCGGGCACTGGAACGGTTCCGGTGTGGTTTGCGGTCTCTCCACAGGGGTTCGTTTACCTGTTGACACCGTCCTTCAGCCTCAAGGCGCAGCGTTGGCAGGATGATCCGTGGGTCCGCCTGACCGTGCCGGGGGACGGATCCAGCGCGGTGGGACTGGTCAAACCCATCAGCATCTCGGAGCTGGCTGACGACCTCGCGGAGGTACTGGCCAGGTTTGCCATGGCAGGAGCGGTGACAGCGGAGGCGCTGGGCTGGATGCTGGAGTCGGGATCCCACCAACTCCTTCGAGTGGAGGCCGGCCCGGGCGGCTCAGAGTCCGACCCGGTCCAGCTCGAGAACCCCCAATAGCAGGGCCCGGGCCCCCAGGCCCACCTGGGCAGGCTCGCTCCACTCCTCCGGACAGTGGCTGCGGCCCTCTCTGGATGGGATGAACAGCATGCCGGTGGGGGCGATCCGGGCGATGTGGGCGGCGTCGTGGCTGGCTCCGGACGTGACCTCGATGACTCCCATCCCCAGCTTCTCGGCGGCCCGGGTCAGCAGCGACCGTACCTGTGGATGACACGGCACCGGAGGCTCCCTGGAGACCCAGTCCAGCTTCGCCTCCACGGACCGAGCGCGTGCCGCCACGCCCACCAGTTGCTCCAGTTCCAGAGCGGTGAGGCGTAACCACTCCGGGCTCGTGCTCCTCATCTCGACCACCAGCTGGGCATGGGCGGGCACAACGTTGGCGGCGTTGGGCTCAATCAGCAGCCGTCCGGCGGTCGCGACCCCCTCGCCGCCGTGCCCTGAACGACCCAAACGATCCACGCCGAGGACCACCTCAGCGGCGGCCAGCAGGGCGTCGTGGCGGTCCTCCATGGCGGTCGTCCCAGCGTGGTCGGCACAGCCCACGAGGTCAATGGCCGCTCTGGAGATCCCGGCGATGGCACTCACCACCCCCAGCTCCGCCCCCGCCCGCTCCAGCTGCTTGGCCTGCTCGATGTGAAGCTCCAGGTAGCCGTGGACGGCGCCTGGCGCCCATTGCGCCGCCCCCAGGTCTGGCGGCCGCGCTCCAGCTTGGCTCAGCGCCTCCGCCAGGGTCGACCCGGACCCGTCCTGAAGCTGGAGATTGGCGGGCGACAGGTGGCCTGTCACGGCCCGGCTGCCCAGGCAGCTCAGCCCGAATCGGTTGGGCTCCTCCCCCAGGAAATCGACCACCCACAGCGGGTGGCGCAGGGGCGCGGCGGTCAGGACCCGGGCCACCTCGACGGCGGCCAAGACCCCGACCATGCCGTCGAATCGACCTCCCCCAGCCACAGTGTCCGTGTGGGATCCGAGCACCAGGGCGGGGAGGCCCGGATCACGGCCGGGACTGCGGCCGATGAGATTGCCCGCGGGATCAAGGCTCACCTCGAGCCCGGCCGCCTCCATCAGCCCCCCGGTGAACTCACGGGAGGCCTGGTACTGCGGGCTGAACACGCGCCGGGTCCAGCCCTGCATTCCCGGCTCGGCGAACTCCGCCAGCTCCATGAGCCCGTGCCAGATGCGGTCCTCCGACACCTGGTCGGCGAGCGGGCCAGCTGTAGACGAGGCCATTCTCAGCCACCGTACCAAAGCCGGGCACTTGCGGGGCAGCACCCGGACCTGTTCTCATGCCCTGATGCCCAACCGCGAGCAAGCTCTGGCCCTGCTCTACGAGCAGACCAAGGGAGACAGCCTGCGCCGTCACGGGCTGGCGGTCGAGGCGGTGATGCGCGCAGCCGCCCGCCGGAGTTCAGACGATGTCGAGACCTGGGGCATCACGGGCCTGCTTCACGACTTCGATTACGAGGCCCACCCCGAGGAGCACCCATTCTGGGGGCGCGCGGTGCTGGAGCAGCAGGGATATCCCGACGAGATCGTGCTCGCCATCCAGGGGCATGCCAACTTCAGCGGCGTGCCGCGGAAGACGGAGATGGCGAGATGGCTTTTCGCGCTCGACGAGCTCACCGGTTTCGTGATGGCAGTGGCCATGGTCCAGCCCGGACGTGAAGTGGCCCGAGTGCAGTTCCCGTCGGTGCGCAAGAAGCTGAAGGACAAGGCCTTCGCCCGCAGCGTCAGCCGCGACGACATCAGTCAGGGGGCGACGGAGCTGGGGGTCGAATTGGAGGAGCTGGTCCAGTTGGTGGTCTCGGCGCTGACACCTCTGGCGGCCGAATTGGGCTTGGGCTGAGGCCGGCCCGGCCAACCCACAGGGAAGCCAGGTCCAGGGCCCAGCGGCCCGGACCTGCCGCTCGCCCGCCTTGGGGCCAGATGGACTCTACCAGTTCGGCATCGGCCGTCCATCAACTCCTTGGTGCAGTTTGCCTATACTCGGTTTTCAACCCGGGTCCGGGGAGGTGGCTGAGTGGCCGAAAGCGCCCGCCTGCTAAGCGGGTGACGGGGCTTAACCTCGTCCGAGGGTTCGAATCCCTCCCTTCCCGCCATCTCTGGGCTGGTGCTGGGGAGCACCGGGTCAACCCCGATCTTCAATGGCTGTCCACCGATCCGCCGGTCCGCCCGTTGGCTCCGGGATGGCATAGCGCTCCTGGCTCAAACCTCGCGCCGGTCGACGATCGGGAGAGCCCGAGCAGGAGGCGAATCGCGCTCGTGTCTCCAGCAGCCGTGAGTCCCAAATAAGCCACGGGCCTCCCCCAGGGGCAGCTTCATGGTGAGGCGCGCGAGGACCAGTCTTCGCAGGTGGCACTCGGTCAACCCAGCCACTTCGATCGCCGCGCCCAGGACGCTGGACCGGGGACGAGCCATCGAAGTCGGCTACTGCCCTGCCCCTCGCCGTCACCATGCCGGGATGCTGAGAGACGCTCTCGCCAGCGTCGCGCCGAACTCAGTCAGACTGTCGGTCCAGCTCCTGCACCAGAGCCGCCACCCTACTGCTGATCTCATCTCGAACCCGCCTGACCTGCTCCATCGGCAGATCCTTGGGATCCGGGAGGTCCCAGTCGAGGTAGCGCTTCCCGGGGATATAGGGGCACCGATCGCCGCATCCCATGGTCACCACCAGATCCGCCCATTGAGCCAGCTCGTCGGTGAGCGGCACCGGCCGCCGGCCGCTCAGGTCGAGCCCGATCTCGGCCATGGCCGAGACCACCTGGGGATCGACTACAGCGGCTGGGACCGTGCCCGCGCAACGGGCCTGGTGCCGGCCCTGGGCTTCCACTTCGAACAGGGAGCGGCTCATCTGGGATCGGCCGGCGTTGTGAACGCAGACGAAGAGAACCCGGCTCATGGGCTGACGTCCGTTGCCACAGCAGTGAACTCTAGTGGGCCCACCGCTTTGACACCCCTCGCGGGGTTGCTCCCCCGTTGCCGGGTTCGGTTCTGGCCTCACCGCAGACCGCCTGCGCCGAAGCGCTGGTCTTACATCCACTCCCCTGGTGCCCGGTCATCCGAGCATCCGAGCCGCCGCCTGTACCGTCCGAGGACGGCCCGAGAACGAACGCGGCCGCGGCGTCAACTACACCGCTTTGGCTGGCTATGTCCGGCCAGTCTCGGAGGTCTTGTGCAGTGGCTACCACTCCTTGAAGTTCATCTCCGCTCGTTATGGCGCATCGTACGTGCAGCCGTTCGCAACCCCGCCAAGAGCGATGGTTTCCCGGGCGTTGCCGATCAAGTGTTCGTCTGCCTCCCGATGCCCAAGGTCCGATGCCAGCCACTCCGAACGTTAGTCGACAGCCGCGACGAGCGCTGACGGCCGTGACCGTTATGTTCAGGCAGAGCCGCGATCACCCGCGTCCCGAGCCCAACCGGCGTCGCAGTCGGATCCGGGAGCGTCAGGCAGGAGTGCCCGTGGCGCTGCCGGAGCGGCCCGACGCGCCAGATGCCGGGTCGCGAGCAGTTGAGCGCGCTGTTGGCCAGTATCGGCCAACGCGGGGG
The DNA here is from genome assembly GCA_021795235.1 of bacterium. GTDB lineage: Bacteria > Chloroflexota > Dormibacteria > Aeolococcales > Bog-877 > AG-12. The sequence goes on along the minus strand of JAJYPP010000089.1, from coordinate 457 downwards.
TGGGCACAGCAGGAGGTCACCGGTGAGGACGAGGACAGCTCTCGCTCCGGGGAGTCCGATCAGGTCCGGGACATGCTCTCGGTGGTGATCAGCTTCCCGGAGCGCCTATGCGGTCATCGCTAAGCCCGACGCCCCAAACCCGTGTTCCGGGCGGACTGAAGCAGCGTGAGCGACGAGGTCACGGCGGAGGCGCGGGTCGCGGACCCAGGGATCTTCCCGCTGCTCTGGGCTTTGGGGGAGGCGTGGTCCACTGCCATGCGTGAGGTTTACCGGCGGGTGGTGATCCGGGGCGAGCCGTGGTTCACACAGGGCAAGGGCGGGGTCAGGAGTGAGCTGATCGCCCGCGGCTGGTCCCAGCGGGAGGCCACTTCGATGCTGGTGGCGGCCAGGGGCGCTCAGGACTCGGCGGTCGAGGCCACCAAGTTCTCCCTGGAGCGCTCCCGTGAACAGCTGGTGG
>JAJYPP010000088.1 GCA_021795235.1 bacterium | reverse complement strand
GGCCGCGAGGCGACGCAAGGTCTGTTGATGCAGACCCGTCATCTTGGCTGCTTCACCAATCCTTACGAGCTCCATGCTTCGAGTCTACTACACACAGATGCACTAATACAAGTCGTCAACTGTCGACAAGACTCGAGGATGATATTCGCCGCCACTTCGGAACGACCATCCGCTGCTTGCTGCGCACCAAGGACGAGCTTGAGGATGCTGTTGGCGGGAATCCATTCCCGGAGCGGGTCGGCGAGGGGTCCCGCCTGCTACTCCTGTTCCTGAGCGGAACGCCCTCGGAGGAGACCCGGCGGCAGTACGATCCGGTCGCTCTCGCGCCGGGTCGCATCCACATTGGATCAGGGGCGGCCTACCAATGGTGCCCCGATGGAGTGCTGGCAGCCCCCGCGGCCGGCGCCTTCATCGAACGACACTGGGAGATTGCCGTTACCGCCAGGAACTGGAACACCGTCACCAGTCTGCAGCGGCTGCTCCGCTCGTCCTGAGCGGGCCCGGCTGAGCCCGACCTCTGCGGGCCGGATCACGGGGCGATCAGCGTCGCCGAGGATGGCGGTGAGTGCGCGCCGCGGGCCGTGACGGCGGCAAGGTGGATCTACGCCGGTAGAATCCGTCAGTGAGCATCGCTCACACGGTTGCCGTCGCCATCCGTGAACGGCTCGCCGGCGGGCGGCCGGAGCAGCAGGGTGGTGCGGCCGATCGAGCCGCTCGGTCGACTCGGTGCCGGGCACGACGGCCCCCGCCAAGCCGCGCCGTGCAACCTCGAGTGGCCCAGCGGCGTTGAGAAAGAGGTGGCTGTGGTGACGCGAAGAACCTCGCCCTCGGCATCTGGGAACGGCACCCTGGGGTCGGGCGCCCAGGGCGCTCAGCCAGACCGGTCGAGTAGGCAGCAGAGTCGGACGGCGGGCGGGGTATGGCCCGTCGGCGCCCTGATCGGAGCTGTCGCGATCGCCAGCTGTGGGGTGACGCCTGGGGCGCGTACCCACCACGTCCGGCCCACGCCGAGCGTCAGCCAGCTCCCGACTCCGTTCACCAGCCCCGTCGGGCGGCCGGACGCCGGGGCGCTCAGCTGCAGTTTGCCGGTCTACGGTTCCGCGCTGGTGGTCGGCTCGGCTGGGAGCCGGGCGGAAGGCGGGTTTGTGAAACTGCCTTCCGGCGCGGTGTCCACTGCCGTGGGCACCGGCTTGATCCCGGTGGCGGGCCAGTTCGACCAGTGGCAGACGAGCTCCACACCGGCGCTTGTGGGTGACTCTTTCGAGGAGTCCTACGACTCGACACTCGCGAAGTGGGTACCGGCCTCGCCGGCCGAATTGTCGCCCACCGGAACTCAGTACGCCTACGTGGTCGTCGCCGATATAGCCAATCCGGCCACGACCGCCGTCTATGTCCACCTGGTCACCATCTCCAGCGGCAGCGACCAGGTGCTGTACGCAACCGGGCAGACGGAGGTACTGGGGTGGGCAGGCGGGCAGATCCTGCTGGTCGACCACACCCCCACGTCCGAAGTAAGCCAGGGCCTCCTGAGCCTTGACCCGGCGACGGCCACCGCCCGCACCCTGCAGCCGGCTGTCAGCGGGGTGGAGTGGTATCTGGCAGGCACGCGGGCGGTCTGGGGCGGTCAGGTGAACGCCGCGGACCCATCCCCCCCACAGGTGCAGGTTCCCTGGGACGAGGCGCTCCGTTACGATCTCGCATCCGGGCAGGTGTCGGTCTGGTCCTACCACCCTGGCGACCAGGTGACAGTGGTCGGCACGACCGCCTCCGGAGATCCCCTGGAGACCGTGCAGAACGCCTCTCAGACCAGGTTGCTGCTGGCCACCTCTCCGACCACCTCCACGACCCTGCTCACCGGACCGGGGCTGGCCAGCCTGCACGGGCTGAGCGTCTATTCGACCTACACCGACTCCCACGGCACGTGGGTGGCCACCGATCAGGGCCTCTACCTGCTCACCCCAGGCCTTGGGTTCATCCAGGAGCAAGCAGGCAACTTCGCCAACGCCACGATTGTCGGTGCCTGCGGCTGAACGGGGTCCGGAGTGGCTGGCGATCCCTGGCCGCCAAGATCCGACCTATTTCCGAGCCGGCTGGGAACGCCTCTCAGTGCCCGGATGGCTCGAACCTGAAGGTCCGGGCCGCCACCAGCAGGACCCCCACCCCAACCCCGAGCAGGATCAAGATGTCATTGGTCACCTGCCCCAGGGTCTGACCCTCCGCCATCAGGCCCCGAAGGGCGCTGCTGAAGTAGGTCAGTGGCATCACGATCGACAGCTTCTGCAGCCACAGCGGCGCCCCTGAGAGCGGATAGAAGACGCCGGCCACGAACAGTTGCGGCAGCTCGATCAGGTTGGCAATGACCACCGCGGCCTGCTCCCGCCGCGAGAGGGCAGCGACCAGGAAGCCAGCGGCAAGGAAGCAGAGCGATCCCACCACGAGCACGAGCAGGAGCGGAAGCGGCTGCGGGCCCAGGCCGATGCCATAGAGGAGGTGACCCACCCCCAGCAGGACCGCGATCTGAATGGCCACCAGCACGAACTGGGAGATGACACTGGCGGCGAGAAAGACCCACGCTGGCGCGGGAGTGGCCCGGATCCGGCGCAGGGTTCCCCGCTCCCGGTCGCCCACTAGGCGCATGCCCGCAGAGAGGCCGCCAGCCAGGACCGCGTAGGCCAGCACTCCGGGGGCGAGGAAGGCGATGTAGTTGTTGTTGGCGAGCGAGTCCGAGCTCAGGCCCCCCGGCGCGTGAACGGGTTGCAGCACTCCTTCGACGGCCGGGGGGCGGTGGAGCAGAGTTTGGTTGAGGGCGCCCACGGCCGCCTCGGCCTCCGCCGTCAGGGCGCCGTTCTGGGTGACATTGCTGGAGTTCTCCAGGATCCGCACGGTGACCGGAGTCCCGTGGGCCGCGACCACCACCAGCGCAAACGCGGCGTGATTGTCCAGCACCTGTTGGCGAGCGACCTGAGCCGAGGTCTCATGCAAATGGAATGAGCTCTCGGGCAGGGCATGCCTGAGCACCGGGTAGTACTGCGGCGGCGCCACCACGTCCACGGTCGCCGGGCCGCGTTGGAAGAGACCTCCAAAGATGACGATCAGGAGCAGGGGCACCAGCACGTTGAAGAGCAGCACCTGCCGGTTGCGGTACAGGATCTTGATGTTGGCCAGGGTGAGTGCCGCCAGTGGGATCCAAGGCCCGGCCCCCAATGGCCGCGCAAACTGGGCAGGAGACGTTCTCCTCTCACTCACGAAGCTTCATCCATCAGGTGCCGTCCCGCCCTCTGCAGGAATACGTCCTCCAGATTGGGGGGCTGGACGGTCACGTCTCGCAGCGCGCCCTCCCCCAGCTGAGAGCCAAGAGCCGCCAGGACCGACCCGACCTCCTTGGTCTGCAGGGTCCACCTGCCGGCCTCCCACCGGCTGGTCAAGACTCCCGGGAGCCGCGACAGGTCGGCAGCCTCCGGCGAGGCGACGCTGATGCGGGCGGCAGCTCCCAGACCCGCAACCAGTTCGTGGGGGGTGCCCTGGGCGACCACACGGCCCCGATCTATGATCACCACCTGCTCCGCCAGCTGCTCGGCCTCCTCGATGTAGTGAGTGGTGAGAAGCACCGTTCGCCCCTGCTGATGGAGCTGGCGGATCATGTCCCACGTCTGGCGACGGCTCAATGGGTCCAGCCCGGTGGTGGGCTCGTCGAGGATTACCAGCTCTGGATCGTTGCAGAGGGTGAGGGCGATCTGGAGGCGGCGCTTCTGGCCCCCTGACAGAGCGGACGCGCGCCGGTCCACCATCTCCTCCATCTCCACCAGGCTCAGGAGCGCCACCGGATCCGTCTGGTAGCCGTAGAGGCGCGCGAAGAGGCGCAGGGTCTCGGAACAGGTGAGGTCGTCGTACACCGCTCCCTCCTGGAGCTGGACACCCACGCGGCGACGGGCCTGCAAAGGCGACACACCCAAGACCAGGATCTCGCCGGCATCCGGCGGCTTGAGCCCCTCGATCACCTCCATGGTGGTGGTCTTGCCCGCTCCGTTGGGACCGAGCAGGGCGACTATCTGCCCGCTGCAGACCGTGAGGTCAAGGCCGCGAACCGCCTCCACTTGGCCGTAGCTCTTGCGCAGCCCCCGAACCGAGATTGCGAGGGAGCGGTCAGGGGAGAGTTGCTGATTGCCGCCAGCTGACATGGCGTTGCTCCTTCGACAGCGGCCGCTCGGAGCCACGGCCTGGCGGCGGCACGCCCGACCGGCAGGATACCAGCCGCCTGCCAGCTCCCCGCCTGCAGCTGGCGCACCCTGGACCCGTCGATCGCTCGCAGTTCCACGGCGAGCGTCGGGCACCACAAGTTCTAACCTCAGGGTCCATGAGAGCCCTGTGGTCGCGAGTGCGCAGAACCATGCCACTTCGAGTGGGGCTGCGCTATCTGGGGCACAACGGCCCCAACCAGGCGACCCTCATCGCCTGGAACCTGCTCTTCGCCATCTTCCCCATCGTGCTGCTGGCGGTCACCGCAGCTGGAGTGGTGTTCCGCGATCCGGCCGTGGGCCGCGAAGTTGCCAAGGCGATTGCCTCACTCCTCCCAGAGGGCAGGGGATCAGCCGTGCTCTCAGCCCTCAGGTCGTTCCACCGTCACTCCGGGGCCATGGCAGTGGTTGGGATCGTGGGCCTGGTCTGGTCTGGCACCTCACTCTTCGGGTCCATGGAGCAGGGGTTCGCGGCTCTCTCAGGGGCCAAGACCAGAAGCTTCATCCCCCAGAAGCTCATGAGCGTCGGCATGACCGTCATCTTCACCCTGCTGGCAGTTCCGGTGGTACTGAGCTCCAGCCTGCTGGCGGCGCTGAAGACCCTGCCGGGGTTGCCGACGTTCGTCAGTTCCGGGCCCCTGGCTCTGATAGTGCAGATTGTGCTGGCGGTCGTGGTGGGCACGATCCTGTTCACCGCCATCTACCATCTGGTGCCCCATCGGAGGGGTCGCCTGCGAGCCACTGCGCTGGGGGGCCTGATCGCGGCGGTCGTCTTCGAGGCTTTGAGCCTGCTGTTCCCGCTCTACTTCCATCTGGAGCACGGGTTCAGTTCCTACGGCTCCACCTTTGGGCTGTTCTTCCTGATCCTGGCGTATGTCTTCCTGGTCGCGCAGATCACCGTGCTGGGCTACGCGGTGGTGGTCGAGGCCGACGCCGACCGGAATGGAGCCGGCGAGGGCACTGGCACCGCCACGGGTAGAGATAGCGGCCCTGACCTCCTGGGTTCCAATGATGACCGAGAGCCCGCCGAGACGCACCCCGCCACTGCCCCCAGCCGATGACTCGGGAGTTCCCAACGGCAGCGCCGACGGATGTGAGCGGTGGCCCTCCCGGGCGCTGGTCCCTGCAACAGCTCCAGCTAGACGCAGGAGGGACTCGTACGGCTGACTCATCACCGGACTCTCTGCCGGGCTCCCCCCGTCCAGGTTTCTAGGCCGCCACCGTCCAGTTGTCCGTCCGCCGCTGCCCAGGTTCTCATGGCCGCCGACATCCGGGCGGGCCAGCTAACTCGGTTGGCCGGTCCAAATGCCAGCCCGGTAGAGCCGGCCCGGCAGGGCCTCGCCCAGCAGTTTCTCCAGGAACTCCGCGGTCTGGCACATGGCCTGGAGGTCGACCGTGGTCCTAGCCCCCACCCGGGCCAGCATGTGCAGCAAGTCTTCACTGCAGACGTTGCCAGTCGCCCGGGGAGCGAAGGGGCAACCACCGATGCCCCCGACCGACCCTTCGAAACGCCGGACACCCAGCTCGTAGGCGGCCAGGGAATTGGCCAGCCCCATCGCCCGAGTGTCGTGGAAATGGAGGGACAGCTGCTCGGTCGGGATCCCCGAGCGGAGCAGGTGCTCGACCACAGACCCCACCTGGCGGGGATCGGCCACACCGATCGTATCCGCGATACCGATTTCGGCGACGCCCAGCTCCTGGCATCGATCGGCCAGTTCCGCCACTCTGTCGGGGTCCACCAGGCCCTCGAAGGGACAGCCGAAAGCGACGCTGAGACCGACGTCGAACCGGCAGCCTTGGAGGGCGGCGGTTCGAGCCATCACCGCCAGTTCCGCGAGCGTCTCCTGGACGGTGTGATTGAGGTTGCGGTGGTTGAAGGTGTCGGTGACCGCCACGTTGGCCACCACGTGCCGCACTCCGGCTTGGAGTGCCCGCTCCATCCCCCGGGGGTTGGGGACCAGGACTCGCACCCGCTCGAGCACCCCGTGCCCCCTGGCCCCCACCAGACGAGCGATGAGCTCCTCCGCGTCCGCCATCTTGGGGACCCACTTGGGAGACACGAACGAGGTGACCTCCACCTGGTCCACCCCGGCGTCCAGCAACCGCTCCACCAACTCCAGCTTGCCGGCGGTGGGAACCTCGGAGGCGAGGTTCTGGAGACCATCCCGCGGCCCCACCTCGGTGAAGTGCAGGAGGGCAGGGTGCGCACCAGCGAGATCCATGAACGGTCAGTCTAAGCCGGCGCCGGACTCAGGGCGAGGCCGGCAAGCGTGGCACGATTCGCCCTGAGTACACTCGGGAAGACCTATACTCCAGTTCAAGAGTCGTATCTGAGGTGCATGTCATGGCGAAGTTGGTCCGGCTGACAACTCCGATGGTGCGGCAAGGTGGAGAACTCCGTCCCGCCGGCTGGGACGAGGCGCTCGACCGCGCCGCGGCAGCCTTCGCAGACGCCCGAAGTCAGGGGCCGACCACCTCCTTCGGAATGTTCAGCTGCTCGAAGGCCACCAACGAAGTCAACTTCATGGCCCAGAAGTTCGTGCGCTCGGTGCTGGGCAGCAACAACATCGACAGCTGCAATCGAACGTGACACGCGCCTAGCGTCGCCGGTCTGGCGGCAGTGTTCGGAGCGGGAGGAGGCACAAGTTCCTACCGCGAGATCGAGGAGACGGACCTCATCATCCTGTGGGGTTCCAGCGCCCGGGAGGCACACCCGATCTTCTTCCACCACCTACTGAAGGGGGTGCATAAGGGTGCGAAACTCTACGCCGTCGATCCGCGGCGGACGACTTCTGCGCAGTGGGCCGACGTGTGGATGGGCCTCGAGGTGGGCTCGGACATAGCGCTCGCCAATGCCATCGGCCGCGAGATCATCGAGGCGGGCCTGACCAACCGCGAGTTCATCGCCAGAGCCACCAGCAACTTCGAGGCCTACCGGCAGGCGGTGGAACCCTGCACCCTAGAGTGGGCGGAGGCCCAGACCGGAGTGCCTCGGGACGCGATTCGGGAGCTTGCCCACGACTATGCCAGGGCAGATCGCGCGCAGCTCTGCTGGACTCTCGGCATCACCGAACATCACAACGCCACTGACAACGTGCTCGCCCTGATAAACCTCTCGCTATTGACCGGGCATGTGGGGCGGTGGGGGTCTGGGTTGGTGCCGCTGCGGGGCCAGAACAACGTCCAGGGTGGGGGCGACATGGGCGCACTCCCGAACAAGCTGCCCGGGTTCCAGGACGTGGTCACCAACCTGGATGCGCGAGCCAAGTTTGAGCAGACCTGGGGCACGCCGCTGCCGGCCAAGGCCGGCTGGCACCTTTCCCTGATGTTTGAGGCCATGGAGCGAGGCGATCTCACCACCGCCTACATCCTGGGCGAGAACCCGCTGCGATCCGAGGCTGACTCCGACCGGACTCGGCGGCTGCTGGGGGGCTTGCAACACCTGGTGGTGCAGGACATGTTCCTCACCGACACCGCCTCCCTCGCCGAGGTGGTGCTCCCGGCCACGGCAAGTTGGTCAGAGGCGGAAGGCACCGTCACCTCCAGTGAGCGCCGGGTGCAGCGGGTACGCCGAGCGCTCACCCCTCCGCCGGGGGCACGCGACGACATCGAGATCATCTGCGAGTTGGCCCGGCGGCTGGGAACGGATTGGGGCCAGCCCACCGCCGAACAGGTCTGGGACGAGTTGCGGTCGCTGTCGCCACAGCATGCTGGGATGAGCTACCCCAGGCTCGAGGAGATGGGGGGCCTGCAGTGGCCCTGCCCTGATGAGCAGGACCCAGGGTCGCCATTCCTCCACGGACGGCTCTGGGCAGAGGACCCCCAGCTCCGAGGGCAAGCCGCTCCCTTCACCCCAGTGGTGTCCGAGGGCCCCATGGATAAGATCACTGACGACTACCCCATCCGGCTCACCACCGGGCGGCGGCTCGACTCATTCAACACCGGAGTCCAGTCGGGGCAGTACTCGACCCCCATCAGGCGTCCGGAGACGCTGAACCTGGCCCCGGAGGACATGGCCAGGTTGGGACTCTCCGATGGCGATCGGGTTCGCGTCAGCTCGCGGCGGGCCGCCGTGGAGGCACCGGTCCTGACCGACCGCTCCCTGAGACCCGGACTTGCCTTCCTGACTCTGCACTTCCCCGAGCAGGTGGCTACGAACCAGCTCACCCTGGACGCTTGGGACCCGGCCTCTGGGACCGCGGAGTTCAAGGCCACCGCGATCCGGGTCGAGAAGCTGGTGGAGAGCTTGCCCGCGGTCAAGCAGGCGGCGGCCCGCTGATGGACCTCCGGCTCGGAGTTGGAGGAGTCGCCACCGTGGCGGAGAGAGACGCCGTCGATTCGGTGCTGGGGCCGCCCGAATCAGCCTGGGAGGGCGGTGACAGGACTGCGGCCAGCGGTCATCTGGCGCGCGGAGGACATCGTGCCCGGGCCCGACGGCATCTGTTGCTGCCGGCTCTGCAGGTGGTCCAGGCCCACCAGGGCTGGGTGACCCCGGGAGCCCTGGACTACATCTGCACCAGGCTCACCGTCCCTCCGGCGGAGGCCTACGGGGTCGCTGCATTCTACTCCCTGCTGCGCACGGACGCCGCCTCCCCGACCGTGGTGCACATCTGCGACGATATCGTCTGCCGCAGTCAGGGCGCCGAGGCCCTGTGCGAGCAGATCAGAGCTCGCTTCGGGCCGGAATCGCAGGGCACGGGCGCGGTCTCTTGGATGCGCAGCCCGTGCCTGGGGCGCTGCGAGCAGGGCTCGGCCGCCCTGATTCAGCGGGCGAGCGGGGATGCGCCGGTGCGTGGCCTGGCACCCGCGACGCTCCCCAAGATCGAGCACGCCCTGGATGGGGGCAACGGCCGCACCGCCATGCTCAACCTCGAGTCGCCGGTGCGCTCACCTGCCGAGTCCAGGCGTCTGCTGAGACGGATCGATCTGGTGGACCCGAGTTCGCTCAGCTCGTACCGCGCCCACGGAGGCTACCAGGCACTTCGTCGGGCCCTGGAGATGGGGCCGCAGGGAGTCATCCGGGAGGTCAAGGACGCCAAGCTCCTGGGCCGCGGCGGCGCCGCTTTCCCCACCGGCGTGAAGTGGGAGTCGGTCGCCAACAACCCGGTGCGCCCACACTACTTCATCTGCAACGCTGACGAGTCGGAGCCAGGCACCTTCAAGGACCGGGTGTTGATGGAGCGGGACCCATTCGGGGTCATCGAGGCGCTGACCGTTGCCGGGTATGCGACGGGAGCCACCCAGGGGTACGTCTACATCCGCGGAGAGTATCCCGAGGCCGCCGACCTGCTGACGGGAGCAGTGGGGCAGGCCCGCGCGCACGGCCTCCTCGGAGCGGCCATCATGGGAACCGAATTCACCTTCGATGTAGAAGTGCGTAGGGGTAGCGGGGCCTACATTGCGGGTGAGGAGACTGCCCTTTTCAACTCTCTGGAGGGACGCCGCCCAGAGCCTCGCAACAAGCCGCCGTTTCCGACCCAGGCCGGCCTTTTCGGCAAGCCCACCGGGATTAACAACGTCGAGACTCTGGCCAACGTGCTCGAGATCCTGCGAATCGGCGGCCCTGCGTTCGCGGCACTGGGAACTCCAGACTCGACCGGCACTCGCCTGTTCTGTGTCTCCGGCTGTGTCGAGAGCCCGGGGCTGTACGAGTTGGAGTTCGGAGCCACCCTGCGCGAGCTCCTGGAGCTCGCCGGGGGTGTGAGCAACGGTGGGCGGCTACAAGCGATCCTCCTTGGTGGGGCGGCCGGCTCCTTCGTAGGCCCTGATGCCCTGGACACCCGGCTGACATTCGAGGCGATGAGAGAGATCGGAGCGACGTTGGGATCGGGAGTGGTCCTGGTCCTCGACGACACCGTCGAGATGCCCGGCATCCTACGCCGGATCGCTCAGTTCTTCAGGGACGAGTCCTGTGGCCAGTGCGTACCCTGCCGGGTCGGCACCGTCCGCCAGGAGGAGCTCCTGGCACGCCTGGCCAAGGGTGCGCCGCTAGGATCCGAGGAGCAGGAGTTTGGGCTTCTGGACGAGTTGGCACAGGTGATGCGGGACGCCTCGATCTGCGGCTTGGGTCAGACCGCCAGTGCCGCGATCCAGTCGGCGCTGCGGCAAGGGCTGCTCGGAGCGGGCCAGCACAGTCTGAACCAGGGAGGGCCGACATGAGCCTCACCTTCGTCGCCGCCCCGAAGAGGTTGCTCACCCTGAGCATCGACGGCCGCACCGTCAAGGTTCCCGAGGGCGCGACCCTCCTGGAGGCATGCCGGCAGCAGGGGATCGATACGCCGACCCTGTGCTATCTCGAGAACTTGACTCCGGTGAACGTGTGCAGGGTCTGCGTCGTGGAGGTGCAGGGATCGAGGACTCTGGTGCCGGCGTGTTCCCGAAAGGTCGAGGAAGGAATGGTGGTGAGCTCGAACTCGGAGCGCGTACGTGCCAGCCGAAAGTCGGTGCTGGAACTGCTGGCCTCCTCGGTGGACCTCTCATTGGCCGCGCCCGAGGTCCACGGATGGATGGAGCACTACGAAGCCGATCCGGGGCGTTTCGGTGAGCCAACGCCGCCCGGGGACGACAACGCCCGCGACCGGGCTCGGCCCGGTGAGCATCACATCTCCGACGGGAGTTCTGCCGCCACCGTCGCCCAGCCGACCAAGGTCGACAACGACACCTATGTGCGCGACTACTCCCGCTGCATCCTCTGTTACAAGTGCGTGGAAGCCTGCGGCGTCGACGCCCAGAACACGTTCGCCATCGCCGTGGCCGGGCGCGGGTTCGAGGCTCGCATCTCGACCGAATTCGATGTCGGGCTGCCGGACTCCGCCTGCGTCTACTGCGGCAACTGCATCGGAGTGTGCCCCACCGGAGCGCTCATGTTCAAGTCGGAGTACGACATGCGCGCGGCCCGGACGTGGGACGAGTCCCGGCAAACGGTGACGACCACCATCTGTCCCTACTGCGGAGTCGGCTGCAACCTCGAGCTGCACGTGCAGGACAACGAGATCGTCAAGGTGACCTCCCCGCTAGACCACGATGTGACCCAGGGACACCTATGCGTGAAGGGGAGGTTTGGCTACCAGTTCGTCCAGCAGCGCGGGGGCCCTGAGCGGACCCTACGACCGTAGGCGAAGGCGGGGGCTGGCCGGGCCACCATCACGGCGAAGGTGCAGCGGCCCCGCTGGCAGGCCGGCGCACCGGGAGCAATTGGTCCAGTGTGGGGACCAGGACCAGACCAGATGTCGGGCACGGCCGATGTTCATACGGCAGCCGAACCGGCTGCCGTCAGCCCTCGGTGAGCCACGAACTCGTAGTCGACTCCATCAAGGCGCCTACGATCAGCCAAGACCCAAGGGCTGAAGGCAACACGGCTCACTACCAACAGTGGCAACCGGGTCGCGAGCAGTTGAGCGCGCTGTTGGCCAGTATCGGCCAACGCGGGGGTGGGCACAGCAGGAGGTCACCGGTGAGGACGAGGACAGCTCTCGCTCCGGGGAGTCCGATCAGGTCCGGGACAT
>JAJYPP010000087.1 GCA_021795235.1 bacterium | reverse complement strand
GGCAGGTGCCAAAGGCCGGCAGCCAGGCCCTGTGCGAAAGCAGTGCGAGCAGCACCGAGCGGATCATCAGGCACCGCCCTCGTGGCGAGCCTCTGGGCCGTGGCTTCCACCGCAACGTCTACGCCTCCCCAGTCCGTCCGTACGGGGACTGGGGACCAGGACGTGAAGGCACGCCATCGCTCAGGATCGCTTAGCTGTTCTGAGACGCTTCGACCGACCGACGATCGTTGCGTGGGGAGCAGACGACGTACTGAACGCTCCGCTCGGACGAGGGCTCGCCAGCCAGCCCAGCGGCGCGGCCACACGAGAAATCCCAGGTGCCGGCCACGTCGCCAACCTCGATGCGCCCCTGGCGTTCAACGACATGCTGGAGGAGTTCCTCGCGTCCCTGCCAGCTCCAGGGGGGGCATCACGCTGAACGGGCCGACCGAGCTCCCCACTTAGCAGCTGTCGGAAGGGTGGCGAGGGGCCCAGAGTTGCCGCGGGAAACGGAGTAAGACTCCCTTGCCCATGGAACCAGCTCGTTCTTGACCGAGCGGCGAGCGCAAGCCCCCGGCTTTAGCCGTGGGGTCGAGGGAGTCACGGAGTGGTACAAGGAAAGCTCGATGCGGAGCACGGCTCCAGCCCCAGGACTTCGGGGTAGGTCGGCATCGAGCGGCATGGAACCCACGAGTCAGCTGCTGTGCGGCGGTACCGGAAGCGGGGCTCCCGGACAGAGTGGGCCGGCTTGAACCCGGTACAACCCCGGCCTACGGTGGGGACGGTGAAAGCCGCCCACGAGACAGCCAAGGCGAGACGGGAATCCCCCGGATTTATCCGTGGGGAGGAGGTCAAGCGAGGCGTCAGCCGACGCAAGGGCCGATGAGGCCCGGCACTAGGTGCCGGACCTGACAAAGGCGCGCATTGGCCTACAGCTGCCTACAATGCAGGGCATGGCCGCTCCTTCCTCCGTCCGCTTCGAGGGCCGAGTTCTTGAGCGACTCAACGCCTTCGTCGCCTCCCACCCTGGCATGTCGCTGTCGGGTGCTAGCAATCGGTTGGTCGATGAGGCCCTCCGTGTGCAAGAGCACCCGTTCATCGTATTCCGCGATGGCCCGGCGGGCCGGCGGGCCCGCCTCATCGGTGGCCCTGACGTATGGGAGGTCATCGGGGCGATCTTGTCCGCCCGAAATGCCGAGCCTGATTTGGGCGCCGATGAGATCGTGGCTCTGGTGGCTGACACCGCTGGTCTCGTTCCCCAACAGGTTCGAGCCGCCCTGGCCTATTGGGCCGACTATCCCGCCGAGGTGGACGAGTTCCTCCGCCGCGCCCGCACTGAAGCCGACCAAGCCATCATCCGCTGGGAGCGCGAACACGACCTGCTTGGCAGATGAGCCCTCGGTCTGATCCGCCCGACACGCTCCTCCTGGACGAGATGTTCTCACCGCTCATTGCCGCATCCCTCGTCGCCCGCGGCATCGACTGCCAGGCCGTCGCCGCCCAGCCCGCTTTGCGATCCCTCGACGACCATGATGTGCTTGAAACCGCCCTGGGCGAAGGGCGAATCCTGGTCACGAACAATGTCGTTGACTTCGAAATCCTTCGGCGGCGACGGGAGGCCGAAGGTCGGCCAGTGCCTGGGTTCGTCTACACCTCGGATGGCCGCTTCCCCAGGGACCGAGCCTTTGTGGGCCGTCTTGTTGCCGCGCTCGAAGACGTCGCTCGCCGACACGTGGCCCGAGCCTACGGTGGAGTCGTCTGGCTCGCGCCGATCGAGGACAGATAGGCCCCTCGATCTCATGCCGGGGCACATCCCTCGGTCGCAGAGGCCGGCAACCTGGGCTCTGGCCTCCCCAGCAGGTACCCCTGCAACGCATCACAGCCGTGCTGGACCAGGAACTCCCGCTGCGCTCGGTCTCCACACCATCTGCGACCACAGTGAGCCTGAGCCCGTGGGCGAGCCCGATGGTGGCCACCACTATGGTCCCGTCCCCGGGCCGCACCCCGATCCCGCTCACCAAGGACTGGTCGACCTTGAGGATCTGGAAGGGGAAGCGGCTCAGGGCGGCCAGGGATGAGGTCCCCGTCCCGAAGTCGTCTATGGCCAGCTTGACCCCGAGAGTGCAGCTGTTCCAACACCCACGCCGCGACCTGCGGGTCCGTGCTCAGGACGCTCCCGGCCACAGCGCGACCAGGCGGGTCAGGTCACTCCGGAAGTCGCGATCTCCAAGCTTGGCCCGGAGATTCCGCTCGGCGAGCCCACCGGTGTAGTTGTCAGGGCGGTATGGAGCGAAGCATTCGACGATGTCGGCCGGGGTCAGATCAGGGCGAGCGAACGCCAACCACAGGTCGAACAGATCACGACCCTTGGAACGCTGGTAGAGGGCCCGTAGCTTGGTGGCCACGAGCTCAGGGAGACGGAACGTCTGAGCATCGGCGTCGCCACCAAACCATGGGGAGTCGATCGCGAAGGGGATCCGGGCCAGCTCACGAGCCGGGAAACGCTCATGGGTATTGACCTCGATCTTGACGCGCATGGTGCCACTGCCGGACTCGAACGGCGCCCGCAGGAATATCTTCGGATAGACCCCAGCCTGTGTTCTCACCTCCATGCCGAGGCGCTCGCCGATGGCCGTGATCGCCCGCGTGAGCTGAGCGATACCGCCGGGGTTGCGCCGAACGTAGTCCAGGTCCTCGCTGTAGCGCTGAGCAGGGGAGAGGTGGCGCTTGCGGAGGCACGTGCCACCTCGGAAGACGAGCTCCTGACCGAGGTACGGGTCGTTGGCGATCTCGACGATCAGACGAGACATTGCGAGGTCCTGCTCCACCTGTTCGACAGTCGGCCAGCCGACCCGATTCGACCACTCGACGATGAAAGCCCGCGGGATCACAGGTCCGGCTCTACGGCTGTGTTCACGAGCACGTTCCACTGTCCGTCCAGCGTCCCCGCTCTCCGCCCGTTCGCGGCCAAGGGCGTGGGCTCGGCCCGCTGGCCGGCCCGCTTGGCGAGCGGCCCCGTGTCAAAACTCGTGGCGAGCATCCTGGCCACGTGGTCGAGCAGCCAGCCGGTGCGCTGCGCGACTGCGATCGGATAGGTGCCGGCCGCGACGGCGAGCGCCTGGCCGTCCAGTCGGCCCGCGCCGACCAGCTCAGCGGTGACCGCCGCCACGTTCGACAGGCCCCCTCCCCGCTCCGGTGCGGCGACGAGATCGAGCACCGTCACCTCCGGCGTGGCGACCTGCATGGTCCCCGTAGGCGTGTTGACTGTGGCGGTCGGCCGGGTGGCCGCCCGTGCCTCCGTGATGAACTCAATCCGGACCCTGCCAAAGGCCCGGCCCTTCAGCCGGGCCGGGGTGACCACCTGAAAAACCTGCGGGTGCTGGTGTGCAGCGCCATGGACCTCGGCGGCGGAGAGGAACCCGACATAGTAGGGATGACTTAGCTGCCGCATGAGGGGGTCGATGAAGTGGCTGGCGGGCACGCTCCGCCACAAGCGGTACTCCGACGGCACCGGCACGTACCCTCCTCTGGTTGGGGAGAAGATCTGGCCCCTACTGCGCAGCCTGGCCGGTCACGGGCGGCACCTGCTACGCATGCAGGTCCAGGAGCGCGGCCACTTGGGCGAGGGTCACCCAGTGGCGGCCGTGAGCGATGACCCAGTCGGGCAGATCGCGGGGCGCGCACGCTCGCTCAGATGGGCGAGTGCTGCGTCTTCGACCGCCGCTTCGTCTCTCACGCAGCCAGAATGGCATCAAGCGCTATCTGCGATACGCCACTGGCGCCACCTGCTAGATAGCGCGGCCATCACTACTTCTGTTACGCGCCCGACCACCAACACCATCTGGCCCAATTGGGTCGTGCCTCAGAACGCCGACCACCCCCACTCGTCGCTCCGGAGCGCTGGCACCTTCACTATGGGGATGCCCGTCGGGTACCAGCCGGCGGTCTTCCCGCTGAGGTAAGCCACCGCCGACACACGTGGCGCCTACCGGAATCCGCAGCGCGGCCTCCCGACTCCGGGCACCCCTCGCAGTTCTCATCGTCTCTCACGCCCTCACCTCCCCAATCTCCAGCTGCGGGGAGGCGGGCGACCAGGTCCGGGGCCACCTCCGAGCAGAGCTCAACCCATGGTCTGAGCAGAGGGTAATGAATGGCCGGAGCACCGTCCCACACGATCGGCAGGTGGCTCGGGTGGAACGGCCCTGGCAGTGGAGGTGGGTGGCTCTTGGATCAAGAGCGGGTCCTGCCGCGCGGGGTTCGGCTGATCTCCTGTCACGCCTCCAGGATCGCAGCCAGTTTCCCCAGGAATTGGCCTCTGGCGAGTTGCCGAGAACTTCTGTTACCGGAAACTCGGGAGATCAGACGGGTGGGGCCGGGCGCGCACCCTTCCTATGTATATATGGAGGCGGTGGCTCACCCGGCCGCCACTGGCGCCGGGGCTCCGATCGCCACCTCGAAGATGCGGATCAGCCAGCGCGACACTCCCAGGCACCACCTCCCGCTCACGCTCGGGGGCTGGGCGCGCCCGGTTCGAACCCCATCACCAGCCCGCCAGGGGGCCTCGTTCCCAGCCGTTCCGCCCACGAACTCCTTGACGATCCACACCACCCGGGTCCCGAGCCCGCGGGCGATGGCGTGGTGCTGGAGCGCCTCCAGACGTGTCTCCACCGCCCGCAACCCGGCCTCGTCCGAGCCCGCACAGCCGGTCACCACCAGGTCTGAGGGCGTCGGGCGGCAAAGGCACCGTCCGGGCCGGAAGGTCGTAGGCGGTCGGCAGCCTCGGCCACAGGTGAGTCCGCCACGTACACCCGCTCGGCCAAGCTCGGGCCTGCGACCTCAACCACCTCACAGCGGTCCAGCAGCGGGGTTGCGATCGGGTCGAGCGAGTTGGCCAGTCGCCGCGAAGCTCTATGGTGGACGTCGGATTGGGGACTGAATGGCGGTCGGTCCAGGTGGTCGAGCGCAGGTGCCCCAGGAGTCACGCTGTCGGTGTGGACCCTGGCCGGGCCCGCGTGCCCACCTTGTCTATCCCGTCGAGCAGCGGTAGGAGCCTGGCCGCGCCCAACCTTCTCACCGTTGGGATTGGCGTCGGGTGGGGGCTGCAGGAGCCGAGGCGGCCGGGGACCCGCCGCTGGGCGGGGGGCCCGGGCCGCCAACCTCAGCCGATGGTCCTGGGATACTCTCCCATCTGCTGCCAGCTCGCGGGGCGGATGTCGGAGAAGTAGGCCTTCGCCACCCGGTCCAGCAGGTTCTTGTTCAGCTCGGGGCGCATCCCCAGGTACTTGGCGGTAGCGATCAGCTGCTCCATGATGTCGCGTGGGTGGCAGCCCCGCAGCGGGCGTCCCACCGGCTCGTAGTGGGTGGCCAGCAGGTAGCGGAGGGCGGAGTCGCTGTAGGGCACCGCGTAGGAGTGGCAGACCCTCTTGAAGATCAGCCGGAACTCCTCCAGGGTGGGGTCTGGCACCGGCACCTTGTAGCGGACCCGGCGCAGGAAGGCCTCGTCGACCAGGTCACCCGGCTCCAGGTTGGTGGAGAGCAGCAGGACGGCCGCGTACGGCACGCCGACCGTGGTGCCGGCCCGGGCTACGTTGAGGTAGTCGACCCCGGACTCCAGCGGGACTATGAGGCGGTTGAGGATCTGCCGGGGCGGGATCATCTGGCGTCCGAAGTCGTCCACGTGGAAGATGCCGCCGTTGGCCTTGAGCTGCAGCGGAGCCTCGTAGAAGCCCAGGCTGCGATCGAAGGAGAGCTCCAGCTCGTTGCCCTTGAGCTCACCGCCGGCGTGGACCACCGGTCGGTAGACCAGGACCCAGCGCCGATCGTGATCGGTGGGGGGGCCCGACACCAGGCGGTGGTGGACCGGATCGAAGAGGCGGATGACCTCGCCGTGGACGTAGAGCGCGTGGGGAATGAAGATGGGATCTCCCAGGATGTTGGCGCAGGCGGAGGCGATCGAGCTCTTGCCGTTGCCGGGAGGCCCGTAGAGGAAGAGCGCCTGGCGGCCGGTCAAAGCGGTGCCGACCACCTCGATGAGCTGCTGAGACACCACTAGGTGGCTCAGCGCCTGCTTGAGCGCGTCGGCCGAGACCACCGGCATGTCCGCCGCCAGCGCCTGCGCGCTCTCCAGGTAGTCGTCCAGGTGGACCGGGGCCGGGCCCGCGTACTGGTTGAGCTCCAGGATCTCCCGGGCCCGGTCGCGTCCGGCACTGGAGACCAGGTACTGGAGGCTCTCCGCGAAGTCGCCGCCGGCGTAGGTGCCGCGGATTCCGGTGGTCCCGCAGTAGCCCTCGGAGGTCAGGAAGTTGATCGCCTCGGAGGTGACCGACCAGGGCAGGCAGGCCCGGGCGGCGACGTCTCGGCCCAGGATGTTGCCGTTGAAGTACATGATCTTGAGGATCAGGTCGCAGATGAAGGAGAAGGGGAGCCCGAGCGCCGCCAGAGACTCTGGCTCTGGGGGGCAGAAGCCGGGGGCGGCCCTGAGCTGTCCGAGAACGGGCTGGCCGCTGTGGAGTTCGGTTGGGGTTTCGGCGATGCGCCTGGCTGGTTGTGGGTTCATGGTTGTCCTGCGAACGATAGGTTAGTACCGTCGGCCTCTGAACTCGGTTGCGGGACGATCACGAGGCCATCATGAAGGAGAACGCCGTGGTGACCCGGAGTAACCATGTCACTCCGGGTCCGCGGGTCGACTGACCGATATCTCCCTCCGTGGTATCCATCTCGTGTTTCGCACTTTTCCAAAGCCGGGCTGAAGTCATAGCCATCCGAGTTCGGACTTTCGGCACTTTCGGCCCGAGGGCCCGTCCAGTCAACAAAGCCCTGCCCTCCTCGGCCCGATTCCAAGTCGGAGCCGACCTCGATCTCCGCGATCCCTCGCCCACCGGCGGGGGGCCTTGGTGAACAGTGCGAAACACGAGATACATTTGACCGGCCTAAAATTGAGATGTGGTGACCCCACTCGCCAGTGTGCACTACCCTCGCTCCACTGCGCAGTTCCAGGTTTGGTTCCGGACTGACGCGGACTGCCTAGACTATCTTGAGTGGCTGCGGTGGCCAGGGGGGCGTGTACCCGGACTGTAGTCACGCTGGGGGCTTGAGCGATGGCGGACGGTCGATTTCGATGCGAAGAGTGCGGCGGGCGCACCTCGACGACAGCAGGCACCATCTTCGACCAGAACTGCACGCCACTCACGGTCTGGTTCAGCGCCTGCTGACTGTTTGCCATCCAGCAGGACGGCGTCTCGGCGCTGAGCCTGCAGAAAGCGTTGGAGATCGGCTCGTACCAGACGGCATGGGTGATGCTGCACCGGCTGCGTTCGGTGCTGGCGCGGCCAGGGCGGGAGCGGTTGACTGGGACGGTGGAGATGGATAAGACCTTCATCGGCGGCGAGGAGCCGGGGCTGGCGGGCGGGCGGGCCAGGGGCAAGAAGTCCCTGGTTGGCGTGGCCGTAGAGCTCAGGGAGCCGAAGGGTTTCGGCCGGTGCCGGATGGGCCTGCTGTCTGATGCCTCCGCCCCCGCCCTGCTGTCTTTCCTGGCGGACCATGTTGCTCCGGGCGCAACCCTGATCACCGATGGCTGGGCTGGTTACCAGGGGATCACCGAGCTCGGCTACCACCATGACCGGCGCAGTCAGAGGGCCGCCCGCACACGCGGTGAGGATGCCGCCAAACTGCTGCCCGGCATGCACCGAGTCGCACCGCTAGCCAAGCGCTGGCTGATTGGCATCCACCAGGGCTCGGTGGATGAGGCCCACTTGGGCAGCTACCTCAACGAGTTTGTGTTCCGCTTCAACCGTCGACGATCCCGCAGCCGGGGGCTGGTCTTCTACCGGCTGCTCGAGCTGGCCACGGCGACCGGGATCTCATCCTCAATCCCCGGCCCACCACCAGCCCGCCCCTGCCGCCGCAGCGGCGGGGACACCCGCCGAGCATGGATCGTCCACCAACCTGACGTCCCTGGAGAGCGGTCCGACTTCCCTAGGCCGGTCAAATGGATACCCAGAAGGGAGATATCGGTCGGTCGACCCGCGGAAAAGGAGCTCAGTGGCTGCCGGTCTTGTGGAAGGGGCGGCAACCGGGCCGAGAAGCCGGTCCAGGCGGCGTCGAGCACTCGTCGGTCCAGTGCCTGCATACGTCTGGTGCTGCAGGCCGGCGTAGTACCCGTTGGACAGCAGGGGGGATAGCGTGAATGAGAACGAGGAGGTGCTTTCAGCAAGGCCGACCCGGGCGCAGCAAGCGGCCGAAGCGCGTCTCGTCAAAGACCTCGGCGAGGCGGATTCCGCCCTTCCAGGCTTACTGGTCGTGGAGCCCCAGCGCTGCCGGCAAGCCCAGTTGCGCATGTCACCACGCCCCCCAAAGCTCCACGGGCCCTACGCACGCTTGACTCGCAAGGTCGACAACAAGACGGTCACCCGTCTGCTCACCCCCGAGGAGGTCGCCGAGTACCGCCCGCTGTTCGAGAGCGCGAAGCGCCTCAGGAGGCTCCTCGCTGACTTTCAGCAGCTGACCATGGAGATGGTGGACGCACCTTGAGTCCCTCCGCGCCGCCGCTCTTGAGCAGACCGCACCTGATCTCGGATGCCCGCCCCTTCCTCTGCCCTATCCGCGCCCGCCCTTACTGGCTGCACTACAGGTGGCGAGGGATGCATTCCTCTTCAGGATATTGTCGCTTGCCCCGCAGTGTTGCGAAGGACCAAGTGGCGGAGGGCAAGGGGGCTGGTGCGAGCCTCCAGCCAGCCACTCCGCGCACGGGTCGGCCGAAGCCCTGGGTTCGGACCCTGGGAATTAGTATCTGAGTGGCTCCAGTGAGGATAGGGGTCTGGCCGCACCGCCATAGGAGTCCGTTGACGGGTCCGAGGCTCTGATGAAACGGTGGGTCCATATCTTCCGGGTTCTGCGGCTGTGGCGGAGTAGGTCGTTATGCGGTATGACGATTTTGAAGCATTTCCGGAACGCGGATTTCACTCTGGGCCGACGGTCGCCATGGTGTGATACTGGGGCTGTGCAAGCTACTTTTCCAGTTGCAACGTCGTCCGACGCTGGGCTAGGCCCGCGCACCAATCCAACCAGGCAGTCCATTGGCATGGGTACGTATGTACGGATACCTCGCCGAGCCCGCCACGCAGACAGAACTTGGCTTAGCCGGCCCCCGGCACGAACTGGATCTCCTAGGTCGACCAGCATGCGTGCTGGTCGGCACGGCGCGACCCTTCGCTGCATTCCAAGAGTACACTCGCACCCTCGGGCTCCGGGGACGAAGACCAAGTGAGGTGATATAGAGATGGACACTCATGCCGCGCGCCGCCAATCGGGGCAAGTGGCCGTTCTTTTCGCCATCGCGGCCATAGGGGTAGTGGCGATCGTCGGGCTCGCTTTGGATGCCGGTCAGGCCTTCGTAGCCCAACGAGCCCTGCAAGGTGGTGCGGATACGGTAGCGCAATCGGGTGCGGCCATGCTCCTTGAAGATTACACCTCTTGCGTTTCCACGCCGACGACAGGTGATAGCCCCTACACTCCCGCTGAGATCTACAGCGACTTGGTCCCCCTTCTAGCCAAGGACGCTGCAGCGCAGGGGAAGGCAACCGAGCCGCCACAGCTTCAGTTCGTCAACTATCAGGGACACTCCCTTGGGTTGGTTGACGCCGGGTACCTGAATCCGTTTTGCACCTCTGGCGTCGGGTGGACGGGTCCGGCAGGCATCGAGGTCGTGACCAAGAACACCCACCACACGACGCTTCTTGGCGTCGTCGGTATCCACACCGCCTCGGAGTCAGCGACTGCTACCGCCCTTGTCGGGCAAGTGACTGGAGCTGCGGCGGTGCCGTTTGGTGTGTGGAGCATGTATTGCCCGACCAGCTCCACGACCCCGGTCGCCCCTTACGACCCAGTGGTTCTCCAGAGTTCCCAATGGAAAGGGACGACATGTGGCCCCAATGCGTATACCGGACGCGGTTCATTCAAAGGGTACTTCAAGCTTACCGCTCCTGTCCCTGTCACGTCTGGGACTGGCTGCATCCAAACTGGCCCCGGGTCCGGCGACGGTGGAACCTCGTCCAATCCGCCATCGCCAGGGACGCTGGTCTATGTGCCGCTGATAACGAGCGTCACCTCGTTCGGCAACTCCCCGCCACCCGGGTGTCCGTCGCTTTCGGTCCGCGGGACTTTCGACCTCACTTACTCTGGTTTCGTGGCGGTGTTGATCAGTCCGCCACCGTCGGCTTCGAGAGTCGAGGGAGTTGTGCAGAAGGTGGTTGCGAACCTATCCTCGGGTCTAGTGATCTGCCCGATCCGCGACCCTGCCTGCCCGAGCCCGTCTGTTTCCGGGGCCTATACGTTCTACCTCTGGAAGTAGGGAGGTCGGGATGAGTCGGCACCGCGGCCAGAGTCTGGTCGAGTTCGCGTTGGTCTTCCCAATTTTGCTCCTCCTTCTAGCCGGAGGGGCTGACTTGGCTAGAGCGTATTTTGCTGGAATCCAAGTCGCTGACGGAGCTCGCCAGGCGGCCCTATATGCTTCTGCAGTGGGGTCAACGGGGGGGGCTTATACTGGGAGCGATCTTAGGAATATTGCGGAGCAGAACGCGGGCGGTGCCAGCTTCTTGGGATGCCCACAGCTACACGTTTCCTTTGGCTCCACGTCCGGCGATAGTCCACCTGCTGGCTACACGACGGTGTACGATCAGCCGGTGGTGGTGACCTGTACGCTTCCTCTGCTGGTACCACTGTTCCCGCCAGCGGTCACGATTCGTGCCGAGACGGAGGCAGCTCTGATCCCAAGTAGCTCGACATGATTGCTTGTCCGAACCGGAGGCGCGACCGGGCGGCGTACCGTAGAAGCAGAGTACAGCGAGTAGAGCAGCAGCGCGGCGCTACCTTGGTGGAGTTCGCACTGATAGCGCCGATCTTCTTTGCCGTCGTGTTCGGTCTTTTCAGCGTAGTTGCCTACGTCTTTGAGGTGCAAGTTGCGAACCAATCGGCGGAGGCGGCGGCGCGCTGGGGCGTGGCTCAATGCAACTACTCTTCGAGTTGCAACCCGGCGGCGTCTGCGCCGCGATGTCCGGCAGTCGTGCCTCCGGACGGGATGGTCAACGCGGCGCGGGCCGCGGCGGGGCCGTTCGCAGGCTCGTTACAGCTCACTGATTTAGGGGGCACGGGGCCGTCGTATGCTAGCGAGGCGCAGTATTGCCAGATTACGGTGACCATTCCCTCCGTGAGCTTCGGTAGGTTCTTCGGACTTGGGCCACCGAATGTGGTGGCTACGGCCATCGACTACGTTACCTGAGGATCCCTGGCCTGATGGGGACCTGACCACGGACAGTGGCGAGCGCTTGGGCGTCCTCCGTGTACGCTGCGACAGCCGCGCTGTCCGCCACAGAGGGCGTTGTAGGCGATGTTGAGCACGTGGTCGGACTCGTGATAGGGCTTGTGGATCTTCAGCAGCTGGAGCGCGAAGTCGATCTCTTCGGTCAGGCCGGCGCGCTTGACGACCTTGGCGATCATGCCCATGCCGCCATGGGAGATCCCCTTGGCGCGCTCGGAGAGCTCGTAGGCGATGTTCGCCCGGCCGAGCAGCGGCCCGGCCACGTGGGGGGTGCTGCCGGCCCTGTGAAGGCGCCTCTCGATGCGGCGCCGCTCACCAGCCAGGCGCCTGCTGAGCCTTTGGGTGGCCTTGCTCACGGGGATCCTCCTTTTCACCTGGGTCCCCGTCCAAGTCCAGATGGAGCGTCCTTGTCCTGCAGGTCGCCCACTTGATGCGCTACAGCTGACTTTCCGCAGGTGGGGCAGGTGAAATCGTGACACATCAGGACTGAGGTCGGCGGTAGAGGGCGGGCGACATACCGAGGAGTCGGAGAACTCGTCGCTGGATGGGGGTGAGCTCAGGCTCGAAG
>JAJYPP010000086.1 GCA_021795235.1 bacterium | reverse complement strand
GCCGTCGGCCGCGAGGCGACGCAAGGTCTGTTGATGCAGACCCGTCATCTTCGCTGCTTCACCGATCCTTATGAGTTCCATGCTTCGACTTTACTACATGCAGGCACACTAAGACAAGTCGTCAACTATTAGAGAGACTGCGTTGCCGCCTGGGAAGGTGGCCAGGAAGGTGAGCCCGATGGGGAGCACGAAATAGGCGAACAGGCCACCCAGCCCGAAGAAGAACAGGGTGCCGAAGACGAAGGGGAAGGCCAGCCTGCGCTCGTTGCGGTGCAGGCCAGGGGCGACGAAGCGCCACAGCTCCCAGACGATCACCGGCAGCGCCGGGATCACCCCGGCCACCGCGGCCACCTCGAAGGGAATGGCAAGCCCGGCGATGGGGCTGGTAACCACCACTCTCTGGCCGAACGGGGAGTGGGTGTGGAGCAGCGCCAGGTGCAGGGGTCGCTCCAGGATGGTGATCAGACGCTGGTTGAATACGAAGGCGACGGCAGTAGCGAACGCCCACGCGATGAGGCTGGCGATGATCGCCCACCGCAAGTCCTCCAGGTGCTCCACCAAGCTGAGCTGCCTTGCATCCTCGGTCAAGGACCGGTGAGACTGCCGACCCCACCTCCGTCCGGTCAGCCGACGGGCTGCCACCAGCTAGGTCTGTGGGTCAGCCCGCTTGGTCCGAGCGCCCGGGCCCCGGCGGGAGCCCGCTGGCGACATCACCACTCCCGTCCCTGGCCGACTCCCCCGGCGCGGCCATGGTGGGCGAAGTCACGCTGCGGACTTCGTCGGCCACCGACTGGGTGCCTCTCTTGAACTCAGTGATGGCCTGTCCCACGGAGTGCCCGAGTTCGGGCAAGCGCTTGGGCCCGAAGATCACAAGCGCCAGTAGCAGCACCAAACCGATCAGCACATAGTGATCGCCTAGCATGGTGAACTCCTTCGGAAGACACCGAATACAGTGCATCCACCATAGCAGCGGGGCCGGATGAGCGGATAGGGGTAAGCACTCACCCTGCTCCGAGTAATAGCCTCGTAGCTCGATGCCGACAAGCTCCCCGACCTATCAATTAATGGCTGTCGGGATTCGGTAGGACTTCTCCAAGACAACGAGCAATGATGAGCGACTGCAGATGAGCGCCGTCACCAAACTGGTACCACTAGGCTGACTTTCCGAGATTGGAGCGACGGAGCAGCAGTTTTCGCTTGTAGTGACAGCGTTTTGAGGCCGCGTGGGCGTATGACCTAACTCGGGCTCCGGCTGGCAGCTGGTCCGAGGCGGGAAGGGTCAGTGGCGGGGCGCATAGCGCTGCAGATGGAACACCTCGACAAGGGCATCCTGGGTGGGGCTGGTCTCGGTCAGCATGCGCCGGGCCCGAGGCCTGCCCTTCTCGCCTTGGTAGAGCAGGACGGTCTCGCCGATGCCGGCCAGCTCATCCAGCAAGGCCCGGACACTGAGGTCCAGCCCGGCCTGGCG
The DNA here is from genome assembly GCA_021795235.1 of bacterium. Lineage (GTDB taxonomy): Bacteria > Chloroflexota > Dormibacteria > Aeolococcales > Bog-877 > AG-12. Next base: position 10,543 of record JAJYPP010000086.1, on the reverse strand, counting down.
GGCCCTGACCGGCCTCATCCAGTATGCCAGTGAACCGGTCATGAGCGTGGAGGAACTGGCCGGGCGGATGGGCGGCCTCAAACCAGGCAGAGGAGAGGAGCGGAGCTGACCGTGGTTGCCTCGCCCACCGCCAGTGAGTTGCTTCCCCTACAGCGGAGCTTTCTTGCCCAGACCCGGCCCTTCGCCGACGAGGTGGACCGGGCGATCCGCGGTCGCCGGGGCAGGCAGCTGCTTCCCCTCCGGATCCTGTTCGGCGGCCTCCTCTTGGTCAATGGGAACAGGCGCCGGCTGCCCATCACCGAGGTCGAGATCTTCTTCAGCCACGCCAACCAAGACGAGATGGAGGCGGTGTGGGACCCCGACAGCGTGGCCGATGTGTCTGGTTCCCAGACTCTCTCGCCTCTTCCCTCCCGCTGGCAGATGTACCGGACTCTGGCAGCGTTGAAGCGAGTGGTTCGGGCCAGCCGGGGTGACGCCGGGGGAGGGCTGAGCTCACTGGAGAGTCTGCTCAAGGCACGCGGGTCCGAAGAGGTGCTCACCGAGTTCGCCAACCGCCTCATCGACGAGAGCTTTCCCAGGGATGAGGTGGGGGAGGAGTGGGCGGTCGACACCACCTACTTCGATGCCGCCTGCAAGAAGATCAGCCAGGCGGCCATCCTGGCGGGGCAGCGGGCCTCGGACCCCGACGCCAGATGGCGGGTGATCGAGCAGAACGGCAAGGTGGCCCGCAGCTACTTCGGCTGCGGCATCGAGGCCTACTGCCAGACCGGGCCCAGGGAGTACCTCTCCTCCATCGCGGTCGGGTCCGCCGACCGAGACGACAGGCCGCCCTCACTGAGGCTGCTGAGGCGGATGCTCGACCAAGGGCTCACCGTCAAACGGCTGGCGATGGACCGAGGGTTCTCGCAGGCCCCCGCGTTCCTGGAGGAGGTGAGGTCTCTGGGATGCGCTCCGGTCTTCGACCTGAAGAAGGGTCAGGCCGGGCAGACCCCGAGCTGGCGGGGCTGCGTGGTCCTGGACGGGTGGCCGTTCGTGCCATCGGTGCCGAAGCGGCTCTGGGACCTGCCCAAGCCCGATATCAGGGCGTCCAAGGCGCTCAAGGACAAGTGGCACGCCGACATGGCGGACCGGCTGAAGTACATGCTCCTGCCCAATGGCGGGGAGACACCCAGTGAGATCCGGGTGCAGTCTCCCTTGTTCCGCAACCGCCGACTGGGGTGCCCCTTGGTCCCCGGCTCGATGCGCAACCGGGACAAGTCGCTGGCCGTCTGCTCCGGCTAGCACCGCGAGAACGAAGGCTGCTGCCTTCGCAACGGGACCTGGAAGGCGGAGTTCGCTCCTTCGACCTTTCAGTACCCCGTCTACGGGAGCCCGGAGTGGACGAAGAGGTACCGGAAGCGGTCCGCGATCGAGCGCAAGTTCAGCCAGGTCAAGAACGCCGACGTGATCGGACTCCGGCCCGGATCGTTCCGGCTCCGGGGCGTGACCTCCATGACGCTCCTGTTCACGGTGGCGGCGGGCACGCCCAACCTGAGGCTCCAGGCCAGGGCCGTGGCCGAGACCCGGGGCAGCCCACCGACGGGCGAACTCCCGGCTGCGGCGTAGCCGCAAAGGCCGACAGAGCCGGAGGTGACCGGAGACCCCGTTTCAGCGCGCCCTGATCATGGCCAGAGCTGCCTTTCGGCACCCCAGCCGGGCTTTCCATGAGGAGTCACGGCTGTGGGCGTCCCATGTGGCCCGGCGGTGGCGTGCCTCCGACGAACCCGGAACCCCGTCTGCGGAAATTCGCAACAGAGTTCCGGGAAATTCGCCAAAGGCTCGACCTGCCGGACGCTACTTCTTGGTTTCCCAGAAGATCCGGGCGAACTCGTCAACCTGCCGCCGCAGCTCCGCCGCCTTCTCGGGGTCGATGGCTTGCTTGCACGCGGACGCAGCCTTGACGGTCTTCCAGGTCAGGTCATGTAGTTCGGGAAACTTCTCCAGGTGCTCTGGCTTGAAGTAGTCGCCCCAGATGATCAGCACCTCGCGCTTCACCTTCTCGGCGTGGAGCTCCTTGACCTGCACCATGCGCACGAAGGAGTTGCGGCTCGCTTCCGAGGTCGAGTCCGGGAGAGCCCGGATCTTGGTGACCATGGTCTCGACCGTCTGGGCCGCCAGCTGGGCCTCGTGGGGGTCGTAGATACCACAGGGAATGTCGCAGTGGGCGTGCACCACCCGGCGGGGACGGACTCGGGTCTTGATCCGGTCGAACATGCTGATCTCCCTCCTGAACTAGCGGGCCGAGCCAGCGACTGGCCTTGCGGCCTTCACCAAACTACCATCACCCGGTGACCAGCGGCAAACACCTTCACGTGCCCGGGGTTCGCCTTCCCCAGCTGGCGATGGTGGAGGGGCCAAGCATGGAACCTCTGCTGCCCGATGGGGCCTGGGTGCTGTTGCTGCCCAGGCCGGGCCGACTGCCGAAGCTGGGGCAGGTGGTGGTGGCCGAGCATCCCGCCCGTAAAGGGTTCGAGATGATCAAGCGGGTGGCGGCTGTCAGCCGGAGCCGGGGCCTGGTGTGGCTGGCCGGCGACAATCGTGAACAGAGCACCGACAGCGATGAGTTCGGGCCGGTACCGCAGAGCTTGGTCGTGGGAGCGATCGTGGCCGTGCTGCGCCCGGGAGCGCCGCGGCTGATTCGGGCGGAGCCGAGGCGGCTGTGGTGAAGGCACAGGATTCCCCCATGGGACGGCCGGAACTGGCACCATAGGGGGCATGAGTGAGTCTGAGCTGCCCAGCCCGCCGCCGCGAAGTCCCGAGCCCCCGCGCGAGTCGCTGATCCCTGTCACCCAGCCGAAGCAGAAGAAGCACAAGAAGAAGGTTTCCAGGGAGCCTCCGCGCGGGCGGGGACGGGGAGGTCGCTGATCCTGCGCAACCACTCCGCGCTGCGACCTTGAGCGGGACGGACCCAGGAGTCGACCTGGCTCTGGCGCTGGCGACGGCCCGCTACGCCGCCCAGGCCGGCGGCTCGGTCGTGCGCGCGGCCGGTCTTGGAGTTCATAAGACCGAGAGCAAGGGGCCTGGCGACTACGTGACCGCGGTCGACCGCCAGAGCGAGGAGGTGATCATCAGGATCCTCCAAGCCGCCTTCCCTGACATGCCGGTTCTGGCGGAGGAGAGTGGAGGCCAGCGGCGGGCCACCGGATGGGTGGTGGATCCCATCGATGGGACGACCAACTTCAGCCGCGGCTTTCCCATGGTCGGGGTGTCGGTGGCGATGCTGGTGGACGGGATCCCCGAGGTCGGATGTGTTCACGCGCCGTTCCTGGGTTGGACCTACACGGCCCGGCGCGGGATGGGTGCGCACGACCAGGATGGCCGGCGACTCCAGATGACCGACCCCGAGCCCGAGCAGGCTCTCATCACCACCGGTTTCCCCTTCAAGGACCCGGCCCGCATTCCGCGCCTACTCGCGACCCTGGACCGTGTCCTCCACGACTTTGAGGATGCGCGCCGACCGGGGGCTGCCAGCATCGACCTGGCCTACACCGCCTCCGGGGTCTTCAGTGGCTACTTCGAGCTGGGCCTCAAGGTTTGGGACATCGCCGCCGGGGCGCTCCTGGTGACGGAGGCGGGAGGGGTCGTCTCGGACTGGGAAGGACAGCAGCACCACCTCACGAGCGGGGACATCGTGGCCGGCCCTCCTCGGGTGCACGCCGCCCTGCTGAGGGCCACCAGATCGCGGTCAGGATCGGACTAGCACGTGCCCGGTGACCACGTTGCCGACCCGCCGGCTCTTGACCTTGGGCTCCAGCCGCACGGTGTAGTCACCGGCATGAAGCGGGATCACGGAGATGACGATGGGAATGGTGGAGTTGGTCTCCAGGATGCCTCCGCAGGACTCTCCGTCATGCCATCTGGAGCCTGGTGACCCCAGGAAGGTGACCTTGACCACCCGGAATTCGGGGGTGAGGTTGCCTCCGATGCAGGCCGGAGACATCGCGCTTCCGGCGGCCAGGAAGAGCCCGAGCGCCAGCCGCTGCTCTCTGCCGGCTGTCATCTGGTAGCTCCCCAAGGCGCCGCCCAGTTGAGCCTTGGGCGGCCCCGAGTTCTTCCCGATGGATCCGAGGCTGGTGGCTACATCGACGAACGCGGAGATGGCTAGAAAGGCGATCACGCCGACGGCGAGCAGCTGCCCGGCGCTTAATCTTGGTAGCCAGCGAGGAGCCGTCTTCAATCTCCCTTGAGGTTAGCGCCTCGCTGTCCGGGCCGAAACGGCGGGATTGCAGGGAGGCGACCATGACCTTCATCGACCAGGTGGAAGCGGAAGAGATCCTGGACTCGCGAGGAAACCCGACCGTGGCCGTCGAGGTTGGCCTTGCCAGCGGCGAGGTGGGGCGGGCGGCGGTGCCTTCAGGGGCCTCCACCGGTCATCGTGAGGCCGTCGAGCTCAGGGATGGGGATCGCTCCCGGTACTCGGGGCGAGGGGTCCGCCAGGCCGTCGCCAATGTCAACGAGATCCTGGGGCCCGTGGTCCTGGGGATGGACTCGTTGGACCAGCGTGGGGTGGATCAACGTCTTATCGAGGCGGATGGCAGCCCCAACAAGAGCAAGCTGGGCGCCAATGCGATCCTCGGGGTCAGCCTGGCGGTTGCCCATGCCGCCGCCATGGCCCAAGAGTTGCCGCTCTACCGCTACCTGGGAGGAGTCCGGGCTAGGGAACTGCCCGTCCCCCAGTTCAACATCCTCAACGGCGGTCTCCACGCGCGCACCTCGGTGGACTTCCAGGAGTTCATGGTCATGCCGGTCGGAATGCCCAGCTTTGAGGAGGCGCTCCGGGCGGGCTCGGAGATCTTCCATGCCCTGCGGGAGGTGCTGCAGGAGAAGGGATTGGCCGGCGGGCAGGGAGATGAGGGGGGCTTCGCTCCCAATCTGAAGAGCAACGTGGAGGCGGTGGAGCTGGTCCTGGAGGCCATTGGGAGAGCCGGTTACACCGCTCCGGAGCAGGTTGGGATCGCCATCGATCCGGCCGTCAGTCAGCTGTATGAGGACGGGTTCTACAACCTGGCGGGTGAGGGTCGCAGGCTGACCTCCAGCGAACTCGCCAGCCTGTGGGAGGACTGGATCCGTCAGTATCCCATCGTCTCGCTGGAGGACGGCATGGCCGAGGACGACTGGCAGGGGTGGGCGGAGCTCACCCAGCGTTTGGGAGCCCAAACCCAGCTGGTGGGCGACGACAACTTCGTGACCAATCCCAAGTACCTGGAGCGGGGAATCCAGGAGGGGGTGGCGAACGCGATCCTGATCAAGCTGAACCAGATCGGCACCCTGACCGAGACCATCGACGTGGTGGAGATAGCTCAGCGCCAGGGGTATGGAACCGTGATTAGCCATCGCTCCGGTGAGACCGAGGACACCACCATTGCGGACCTGGCGGTGGCCCTGGGCCTGGGCCAGTTGAAGTCCGGAGCCCCGTCCCGCAGCGAGCGGGTGGCCAAGTACAACCGGCTCTTGCGGATCGAGCGGGAGCTCGGGAGCGGCGCCGGTTTCCGGGGCTCGGCGGTGCTCGCCCATTCCCGGGGCTTGACAGCTAAACCCGACTGATACAGTAGGGTTTGTGCAGCTGTCGATCAGACCGGACCTGGAGCTTCTGAGCTCCCTGCCGAAGGCCGGCATCGCCGACCTGGTGGGCAACACCCCGTTGCTGCGGCTCCATCTCTTTGAGCCGTCCGCCCCGGATCTAGCGGTCTATGCCAAGGCGGAGTTCCTGAATCCGGGCGGCTCCGTGAAGGACCGCGCCGCTCTCAACATGCTGCGGGTGGGCCTGGAGTCCGGCGCACTCGCCGAGGGGCGCACCATCCTGGACAGCACCAGCGGCAACACCGGGGTCGCCTACTCGATGCTGGGAGCCGCCATGGGCTACCCGGTGAGGCTGGTGGTCCCCGCCAACGTGAGTCTCGAACGCAAGCGGCTGATGACCGCCTATGGCGCGGACCTGATTCTCAGCGACCCTCAGGAGGGCTCCGACGGAGCGATCCGGATCTGCCGGGAGCTGGCCGGTCGCGACCCCGACCGCTACTTCTATCCAGACCAGTACAACAACCCCGCCAACTGGCAGGCGCACTACAGCGGAACCGGGGCCGAGATCTGGGAGCAGACCGGCGGCGCGGTGACCCACTTTCTGGCGGGATTGGGCACCAGTGGAACCTTTGTCGGCACGTCGAGGCGCCTCAAGGAGTTCAGTCCCGACATCGTGTGCGTCAGCCTGGAGCCGGACGACCCATTTCACGGTCTGGAGGGCCTCAAGCACATGGCGTCCTCCATAGTCCCGGGAATCTACGACCCGGCCATCGCCGACCACCACCTGCTGGGACCGACGGACGGAGCTTACGATCTGGCTCTCAAGCTGGCCCGGCAGGAGGGCATCCTGGTGGGCCACTCCACGGGGCTCGCGCTCTGGGGCGTCCAGGAGCTGATCCGTCAGGGCCTGCGGGACGGGGTCCTGGTGCTGATCTGCCCTGACGGCGGCTCCCGCTACCTTGGCGGTGGCCTGTATGGTGGATCCTAAGAGTTGAGAACCAAAGCCCTCTGTTTCACCGATGAACTCTTCCAGCGCATGCGCCAGCTGGCGGAGGCCAGCTACCCCTACGAGGGCTGTGGCGTCCTCGTGGGCCGCCCCACCGCGACCGAGGCGGTGGTCTCCCAGGTGGTGGAGGGGCACAACCTGGTCAGCGACCGACGCCACGATCGCTACGAGCTCGACCCCCGCGACATAATCCAGGCGGAGAGGTCCGCGCGCGAGCGGGGCGAGGAGGTGGTGGGCTTCTTCCATACCCACCCGGATCACCCAGCTCGCCCCAGCCAGTTCGACACCGATCGGGCCTGGCCCGGGTATCACTACGTCGTGATCGCGGTGCAGGAGGGCCGCCAGGTGGCGGCGACCGCATGGTGCCTGGAGGAGTCCGGCCCGACCAGCAGCTTCCTGGAGGCCGATCTGGAGGTATTGGGGGCGGCGCCATCGGGCTATAATCCGCCCGATCTTGTGGCGGAGGAAAGATGAAGACCGCGATCACGACTCTGGAGGTGGTGCTGGCCGTTCTGCTGGTGATCACCATCCTCCTGCAGACTCCGAAGTCCAGCGGCCTTGGCGGTACCATCGGGGGGGGGACCGACATGGGTGGCGGCTATCGCACCCGGCGGGGCCTGGAGAGGGTGCTTTTCCGCACCTCGATCTGGCTCACGGTCGCCTTCGCCCTGGTGGCGATCATCCAGATCCGAGTCAACTAGGCGCTCGCCGGTTCCCGCGCTGGGCGCTGCTGAGCCCCAGAGAGCATCGGCTGCGCCTGATTGCCGTTCTGGGGAGCGTCGGCCTGTTGCTGGTCGGCGCGGCCGCCTGGACCCTGTCGGCCGGTGCCCTGTCCACCCACCAGGTCTACCAGGAGGCGCTGGTGGCGCCCACTGGGCCATCGCCGCTCAGCGCCTTGCTGGACCCGGGCAATCCCATCTCGCAGACCGTGGGCGCGCTGTCGCAACCGGGGCTGCTCAAACCGGGGCCGAACGGGACTCCCACCCTGGGATTGGCAGCCAGTTGGAAGGAGTTGGACAAGGGCGCCAAGTTCGCCTTCACCCTGCCCCGCAACGGCAGGTGGTCCAACGGGCAGCCCATCACCACCCGGGATGTCGGGTTCACCCTGGCGGTGCTGCAGTCGGCGACCTTCCCCGACCCCTCGGTCGCGGCTCCCTGGCGCGGGATCTCCCTCTTCGCCACCTCCTTTTGGTCTGGAACCTTCGTCCTGCCGGCGCCGGCGCCGAACTTCCCGAACACCGCCGAGGTGGCGATCCTCCCGGCCTCCCATTTCCACGATCGTCCCCAAGCCTTCTTGACAGGCAACGCGCGCCCCACCTCTCACTTCCCGCCCGCCGCGGGCCCATTTGCCGTGGTCGGCAACGGCCCCGACCAGGTCTCGTTGCGTCGCAACCGCTACTACTCGCCCCCGCCGCTCTTGGCGGGCTTCAACCTGGACTTGGAGCCGAGCCCGGCCGCGGTCGCCAGCCTGCTTGCACACGGCCGGGTAGACGGTTGGCTGGCGGCCACGCCAGCGGATGTCGCGGCCCTACCTACCTCGGTGGTGAGGCGACGAATGACCTCGTACTCGTTCGTGGAGCTGCTCATGAACGAGTCCTCGCCGGCCCTCGGTGACCCGGTGATGCGTCGTGCCCTGGCAGCGGCCATCGACCGCCGCCAGCTGGTGGCGAAGGGCGTGGGAGGGCTGGGAGTGCCGCAGTACGGCCCACTCCCGCAGTCCATCGCATGGGCTGACCTGGGGAGGAGTTCCCTGGGCGTCGGGGCTCGGCCGGCGGCGATGTTGGCCGGTCTCGGATATCTGCGAACCCCTCCTCTGGGAGCATTCGAGAAGGCGGGCCGCAGGTTGGCTCTGACCATCTCGGTCCCCAGCCTGCAGCCACTCCCGCAGGCCGCGGCCGCCCTGGCGTCGATGCTGGGTCGACAGGGTTTCACGGTGACCGTCGTGCAGGTGCGGGCCAGGTCGTTCATGACCGGGACTCTGAGCCCCGGTAGATTCCAGCTGGCGCTGGTGGGATTCGACAACGGGCCCGACCCGAATCTGACCGCCTTCTGGGGATCCCAGGTCCCGTCCGGACAGTCACTGAACTTCAGCCGGGCGCCTGCGGACCCGATCTTGAATCACGAACTGGACCAACTCGCCACGGCCACGAGCCTCAGCGCTCGGAAGTCAGCCTACCGGGCGGTCACGGCCAGGCTGGCCCAGGACGCGCCGGCGGTCTTCCTGTACACGCCGGTCTACGTCTACGCCCACCTGGCCACGGTCCACGTCCCTGGCATACCGCTGCTCGGTGATCCCCTGCAGCGCTTTGCCGACGTGACCCGCTGGAGTCTGTAACCGGCCGGGGCCGCGGGCGATCGGTGCGCCGGCCGCCTACTTGGTAGCATTCTCACTCTTGGGCCGGGATGGTGAAATGGTAGACACGCAGCGTTCAGGGCGCTGTGCAGGTCACTGCGTGCGGGTTCGAGTCCCGCTCCCGGCACCAACCCTGGGCTCTCGCAAGCCGGCCAACGATATTCGTGGTGCCAAGGTCGGCGGGCGGGGTGGGGAACAGTTGCTCGTACGACGTGCTATAGATTGGTCCTGATGAGCTTCAAGGCGGGGTAGCCACTGCCCAAGACCTCCGTGACTGGCCGGACATAGCCAGCCCAAGCGGTGTAGTTGACGCCGCGGCCCCGCCCGCCAGCGAGAGCAGCGACGGCCAGGACGCTGGATCATAAGGTGCCGTGGGAGGGAGCGTAAGACCAGAGCCAACGGCTCGGGCGGCACCCGATGAGGCCAAGACCCGTAAGGGAACCCCGAGAAGGGGTGCCGCAGGAGTGCGCTCATAGTTCACTCGGCGGCAACGGCTATGCTGAGATCGGTGACCGCTCCGGTGCGGCGTGATGGGATCAGTCCGGTCGCCCAGCTGAGGGAGACCAATTGTCGGATCCAACCAAACCGCCGGGGGGAGAGGACGGGGGTCCGACCGGAGTGCCCCTGCCGTGGGTGACGCCCGGTCCAGAGTCTGGGGCACCAGTACGGGGAGGGCTTCCGCCTGACCCTTTCGGTCCCGAGTACTGGGAGGCAGGCTCCAGCGATCCCATCCCCACCTCCAGGCGCCGCTGGCGGGGGTTGGTGGCGGGGCTGATCATCGGCGGCTTGGCGCTTGGCACCGGGTCTCTGGTGGCCACCTGGGGGCGAGCGCCGACCGCCGCTCCCCAGACCAGAAGTGGGCATCGGCTTCCGCTGCTGCCGGGCAATCTGCCGGCCAGCAGCAGTCGCGATCTCGCCCAGGTCGCCCGCAACGATCTTCCCGAAATCGTGACCATAGTCGCCATCGGCCGCCAGAGTGACGAGCTGGGCACCGCCTGGCCGATCGACAACCAGGGCGACTTCATCACCAACAACCACGTGGTCTATCGGGGGCTGAGCTTCTACGTGGTGACCGGGTCCGGCACCGAGTATCCGGCACGGGTGATCAACACCGATCCGTCCCTGGACCTGGCCGAGGTTCGGGTGATCGGGCTCAGTGAGCGGCCCTTCGCGATCGACCCCACGCCGGCCGTGGTGGGGCAGCCGGTGGTAGTGCTGGCGTCGCAGGGCGCCACCAGCCACACCCCGGTCACCGACTCGGTCATCGACGGGCTGGGAGAGCGGGCCACCGTCGGCCACGCGGCCCCGGGGGGGCTCACCAACTACTCGGACCTGATCCGCATCCCGGCGCAGATCTTTCCCGGCAACAGCGGCGGGCCGATGCTGACCACCGGCGGCCAGGTGGTCGGGATCCTGACCCTGGCTGCCGAACACGGCTCCGGGGCCTTCGCCATCCCCCTGACCGAGGTCGACCCGGTGATCCAGCGCTGGTTGGGCGGCTAACGCGGCTTTTCGCGACTGAGGTATAGCCCCCAGCCTGATGGGGCGGGGACAGGCGCGCTGGGCCCACCCCTCATCTCAAAGAGATGCTCCCTGGGAGCCATGGTTCGGAGCTGACCGAAGGG